>DATDGH010000294.1:0-12128 GCA_036522215.1 Candidatus Angelobacter sp.
TGTGGGCGGAAGCACGCCGGATTTGCGCATGGGTCCCGGCAGAGGCATAATCTAACTAAACAGTTAATTAAATCCCAATGCCCGTCGTTGATTCCAAAACCAGCAAAATCGGCTCGCGCGGCGAGCCGGAAAAGACCCGCGCCGCTATCCTTACGGCGGCGCTGGAGGAGTTTGCGCATAAAGGCGTGGCCGGCGCTCGTACCGACGAAATTGCGCGCCATGCCGGGGTCAACAAGGCCCTGCTCTACTATTACTTCAAAGACAAAGAAGGATTGTATGCAGCCGTGCTGGAGCAGGTGTTTGCCGGGCTTGCCACCCAGGTGACGGCGGCGCTGGAGCGCACCGACCTGGGCCCGCGCCAGAAGTTGCTGCTTTACGTGCAGACGCACTTCGACTTCATGGGAGACTCGCCCCTGTTTCCGCGAGTATTACAGAGGGAGTTCATGGGCATCGGCCGTGCCACCGCCACGCTGGGCAGCCGCGTTCTGGAGCGCTATGGCCGTCCCATCTATAGCCGGCTGACCAAGCTGATTGAGGAAGGATGCGATGCCGGGGAATTTCGTGCCTGCGATCCAGCACAGACTGTGACGTCGATTTTTGGAGTCATTATTTATTATTTCGTGAGCATTCCGGCGCAGCAGTTAATGAGTTCCGGCGACCCGTTTTCCCGCGAGCGCATTGCAGCGCGGCGCGCCGCCGTGGTGGATTTTATCTCGGCTGCCGTGTTTTCTTCTCCGGCACAGAAGGGAAGACGCAAGTGAGGGAGGGAAAGATCGGGTGATCCGGAGATCGGGTGATCTGGTGATCTCTTGAACACGGTGATCGGTGAACCAAGGAACATCGCGCAGAGGAACGGTGTCATTTATAGGTTGAGGTTAGAGGGCAGCCCCGCCACCGGTTTGGCCGGATTGAATAGTGTGTGGCTTTCGGCTGCATCGCTCGTGGAGGCAATCGGGTCGTCGGGTCATCGGGTCATCGGGTCATCGGAAAACCGAGTCGCACCATCGTCGTTGTGCAGGTAAGGCAGCATTGATTCTGAATGACTTAGAAAAGAGCCCTGCCTACGCTCGAGCCGGATGAACGATCTGCGACTCTCGGGAAAACAAGGACAGTATTATAAGTTTCCGGGTAGCGCGAAGCAGCTTGGAAGATTGCGGGGATCCCTCACCAGCTTTGCGGGATTCGGGATAAACTCAAAGTCACGTACGACGCGATAAAGGAAGAGTCCGATGGGATTGCTTGATGCCAAAGAATATGACCCCAGGCCCCGGCAGCGGCTGGTGCGACTGATTGTGGTCGCGGTGGTGGCCGCAATCGTGGTGGTAGTGGGCTTGTACATGTACCCTTATTGGCGGGCAAAACGCGTGGCCAATCATTTTTTTGAGGCCATCGAAGCCAAGGATTTTGAGGAGGCCTACGGCATTTACAATGCCGATCCTAACTGGAAGCAACATCCCAATCAGTACAACAATTACACGTTGAATCAATTCCTGCTTGATTGGGGCCCACAAAGCGAGTACGGCCCTATCACCTCACATTCCATCGAATGCAGCACTGAGCCGAAGAAAAAAGGTTTCAAGTCGCCCAGCGGCGTTATCGTGGTGGTCAAGATCAACCATCGTGCCGACCCCCATGACGATGTCTCCGTGTGGGTGGAAAAGAAAACCGGTCAAATGGGACTTTCGCCAGACAAAGTATTGTGTGAGTGAAGGAGCACATGGCAATTAGCAAATAGCAATTGGCAAATAGCAATTGGCAAATGGCAATTGGCAGTTAGTCTTTGGCAGCGGCGGCGAAGAGATTTGTTGCCTTCTGCAACGATTCTTCATCGCCCACATTCATGGCTGTCTGGGAGCGGTCGATCTGGCGCATCAGGCCGGTGAGGACTTTGCCGGCGCCCACTTCGATGAATATTGTCGCGCCCAGGTGGATCAGCTTCTGCGCGCAATTCAGCCAGCGGACTGCTCCAGTCACCTGGAGGACCAGTGCCTGGCGTGACGGTTCGGCGGCAGTCTTTGGCTCGGCATCGAAGTTGGCAACCACAGGGACTTCAGGATGGGTGAATTTCAAGCGATGCAGGTCTTCCGCCAGCCGGTCTTGTGCCGGCTTCATCAGTGCGCAGTGGAAGGGGGCGCTGACCTGTAACATGATGGCTTTCCTGGCGCCGCGTTGCCGGGCCAGTTCCG
Organism: Candidatus Angelobacter sp.; assembly: GCA_036522215.1. Taxonomy (GTDB): domain Bacteria; phylum Acidobacteriota; class Terriglobia; order Terriglobales; family Acidobacteriaceae; genus Angelobacter. The sequence continues at coordinate 2,187 of DATDGH010000294.1, forward strand.
CGGCCCTTTCCACCGCACCTTTGTGGCCGGAAATGACGATCTGATCAGGCGAGTTGATGTTTGCCGGGGACACAACTTCTGCCTGAGCTGCGTCGTGGCAGGCCTGCTGTAAATGTTCCAGAGGAAACCCCAGAATTGCGGCCATGGCTCCCTGGCCGGCGGGCACCGCCTCCTGCATGTATTGGCCGCGGTTGTGCACAGCGCGCACGGCATCCGTAAAAGAAAGAGTGGCGGCGGCCACATGCGCGGAATATTCTCCCAGGCTGTGACCGGCGACGAACTGGGGAACAATACCTTTTTCGAGCAGGACGCGGCAGGCAGCGGTGCTGACGGTGAGCAAGGCAGGCTGGGTAATCTCCGTCATTTTGAGTTTCTCTTCCGGCCCTTCAAAGCAGAGCTGGGAGATGGAGAAGCCCAAAGCCTCGTCGGCTTCCTGAAATGTATGACGGGCGACGGGATACAGTTGCGCCAGGTCCTTGCCCATGCCGACTGTTTGTGATCCCTGGCCAGGAAAGAGGAAGGCGATTTGGGGCAGGCTCATGCCAGGTCTTTCTCGTTTCCTGCAATAACGGGTTGGGGCTGTTCGCGATGGTTCAAGGAGAACTCCTGCTCCATGCGCGCGTTGACGCCGGATTCGGCAAGCTGTTTAGCCACGCGTATGGCGTTCTTGATGGCGTTGGCATTGGATGAGCCATGTCCCACGATGGCCACGCCTTTCAGTCCCAGCAGAGGAGCGCCACCGTATTCAGAATCGTCGATGCGCTTGCGGAAGTCCACGAAAGCTTTGCGCGAGAGGATAGCGCCGACCTGGGAGGTGATGGTGGACTTGAGCGATTCCTTGAGGAGGAAGCGAACGGCGGCGGCCAATCCTTCCGATATCTTGAGGGCCACGTTGCCGACGAAGCCATCACACACAATCACGTCCACGCGGCCGTTGTAGAGGTCACGCCCTTCCACGTTGCCGACAAAGTTGAGGGGCAACTCCCTGATCAGGGCAAACGCCTGGCGGGTAAGATCGTTGCCTTTGATCTCTTCTTCGCCGATGGAGAGCAGGCCCACGCTGGGTTTTTGCACGCCGAAGATAGCGCGGCAGTAAATTTCGCCCATCACAGCAAACTGGGAAAGATTCTGGGGCTTGCAGTCAACATTGGCGCCTACGTCCACCAGGATGGCGGGCTTGCCTGCGGCAGTGGGGAAAACAGCGGCAAGTGCGGGGCGGTCCACGCCCGGCAATACTCCCAGCATCATTTTGGCGGTGGCCATGGCCGCGCCGGTATGGCCGGCGGTGACGAATCCTGAAGCCAGCTTGTCGCGCACCAGGCGCAGGCCTACGCGCATAGTGGAATCGCGCTTGCTACGGACTGCATGCGCGGCTTTCTCGCGCATACTGATGACTTCAGTGGCGTTTACGATTTCAATAGCCACATTGTGGGCGGCGGGATGGGCGGCAAGCTCGCGTTTGAGTTGCTCTTCCGGGCCGACCAGCAGAATCTTGACTCCGTAGTGACGTGCAGCCAGCAACACCCCTTCCAATTCCGGCCTGGGGGCGCGATCTGAACCCATTGCATCGACGGCGATGACAGTTTGCATTGCTGGCGGCCGAGTCAACTCGGGAATTGTACTCTCTAACGACTAGCTGGCTTCCTTAGTCTCTACAATTTCGCGGCCCTTATAGTATCCGCAGTGCGGGCAAACACGATGCGGCAGTCTGCCTTTTTCATGGCAGTTAGGACATTCCGAGACGGATGCAGCGGTCAAACTATCGTGAGCGCGGCGTCTCGAAGTACGCGCTTTCGAGTGCCGCCGTTTTGGATTTGGCATTTAGAAAAAACCTTTCTCACCGGCATGCAACCGGATTTTAATTTGAGACGGTGCTGAGCACCATCAGTACGGCCATCTTATCTTTCAGTGTTCCAGCTTTTTGCGGATATCTTCCAAGGCAGCCCAGCGCGGGTCAGACATGGTGGTCACGCAATCGCAATCTTCCACATTCAGGTTGCGGCCGCATTGCGGGCACAGTCCCTTGCACTCACTGGAGCAGACCAATTTTACCGGCAGCGCCAGCAGCACCTGCTCCTTCAGAACATCTTCCAGCAGCAAGCCTTCGCCTTGATAGTACCCGATTTCAGTTTCGGCGCGACCGATTGAGCTCTCGGGCCCCCTGGCATCTACTCCCTGAGGACGGTAGATGAGATCAAATGACTCCCTGACATCGCGCCTGACGGGATCCAGACAGCGAGCGCACCGTACCTCAACCTGGGTGGAGAAGCCGCCCACAAGACGGATGTCCTCAACCACTTCCCGGGCTCCACGGTTTTCCCGGATCAACTCCGCCCGGCCCCAGGCGTGGCAGGGCAATTTCTGCTGAATCTCCGCTCCCAGATCGATGAGACCGGGCTCAAAATTCTGGTCAAATTCAATCTTCCGGAGTTCAAGGTCCTTTATTTTTATGAACATACGGTCACTCCGGAAAATGCTACAGTAGCGGGAGTTTAGCGCTGAAGAACAGGGATACAGAAATTAGGATAATGGTGGTGGAGAGAGACTGTCAAATCGTTGTGCTTGCCGGCTGAGAGACTTACGCTTCATTCCTGGCTCAGGCAAGTCCGATTCCAGCGGAGAATTTGGTAATTGGGTAACTTGGTAATTTGTCCCTTAGGGCCTGCGGCCCGCGAAAGCGGATGAAAATCCACATGCGCGGGGCGAAGAGAGCGCGCCTTTCGGCGCGGAGTCGGTGCTGAGCACCGACTGTACGGTTGAGTTGTTTGTCCCAGAGGGATTTTCGACCCTGGTAATTTGAGATCAAAACCAAGGATTCATCAGTTAACAGGAATATCAAGGGCTTGGACAGGGCAAAGTAGAAGAACCAGCGGCGGCAAAGGGCCGCCGCTTTCGACAACTGGAAGCGGCTAGTTGCTTGCTGATTAGAGGTTGCGGCCGGTTTCGGTGCCAGTGGCTTCTGTAAAGCGTTCAGCTTGGCCCCGGATGGCCGACATGGTGCTGCGAACGCGTTCACGGCCCTGGTCGACCAGGCCACGAGCAGAATCAGCCAGATCGCTGGCGCGTTGCGTCAAATTGTTGCGTGTTTCCTCTCCGCTCATGGGGGCGAAGAGTATCCCCAAACCAATTCCAATTCCTAGACCTGCCCAAAAGGACTTCATATCGCATCCTCCTGCTGTGATTACCAGAAAAGTTTCTATGTCTTCTGAAAAGATGCTCCGATTCACGCAGGGTTTGCCGGGAAAGCAGTAGTTGGTACTTAGTATTTAGAACTCATCTCATAAATGGTTTTCTAACTCGGCGGGTGGAAGCCCCGGACTTTTAGTCCGGGGAGCGGGTTCTTCAGAACCCGCGAAAATAGCGTCTTCCACACAACTCCGGGCTTTAGCCCCGGGCCCCGAAAACTGTTGATTTCGTTACTCTAACCATTTATGAGATAGCTTGTAGTAATCAGCGAAAAGCAAGAGCAGAACTGCTATCCAGTTAGAGCGGTGATTTTGTCGGAGCAGCTCTCGATTCTAGAAAGCAGAGACTAACCCGCCACCGGTCTAGCTGGAGTGAGCAATCTGTCGCTCGTGCGGGCTGCATGCAAAGAATGCGTGCCTTCGGCTTCCACCCGCAGGGGACCCCGGTGCGGTGCACCGTATGTACGTTTGAATTTGGGTTTCCCAAGTGAAGTTCGACCTGTTACAGCTATTTCGCGGCGGCGGCGAGTTTGTTGGCTGCTATGCGGGCAGCGACGGATGCGGGATCTTCCTTCTGGATCTGCGCGTAAATATTCGCGGCTTCTTTGGGGTCTGTGCTTTCGTACAGCGCGGCGAGTTCAAGCTGGGCCTGGCCCTTGGAAACTGTGTCCGTCGGATTTTCGATCAGCTCCTTGTAGAGCTTTGCCGCATCCACGGGGCGGTTACCAGAGCGATAGAGATTGGCCAGCGCCAGCTTTCCCAATGATGAGATATTTTTATCGCCATCGTCAGCCGAAGATTTTAGTAACCGCTCGGCGGCGGCGGCGTCCCCGGCCTGGATTGCCGCGGTACCAGCCAGATATCGGGCCATTTTTCCTGGCTTGGTGTGGGTGAACTGGTCGGCGACAGCTTGAAGTTCTTTCTCCGCTGCCTTGCCACGCTCGGCAATGCTGGCAAAGGTCTTTGTGGATGGGTCTGGAGGAGCGCCGACGGGGCGCAACGGGGCAGAAAAAGTTTGCAACGCTCTACTGAGTGCTATGTTTGCCTGCTCGGTCCTGTGGCTGTTCCAGGTGAGAAAGCCGGTGAGCAGGATGGCCGCAACAATGAGCGCACTTATCGACCAGATCAGCACGGGCCGATGTTCGGTCGCCCAATGCACCGCCTCCTGCGTGCCTTTGGCGAACTTATCTTCCTTCAGTTGACGGCGGGTGTAACTTTGCACTTTTTTGAAGAACCTTCTTGGGTTGGCCTAAGTGGTTATAAAACATGAGTTTAGCAGGTGAAAGCGACGGCGGTCAAATGGGTTTGGGGTTTTTTCTGTATTCTTAATCCAGCTTAGGACGATAATTTTATCAACTTCGCCATCCCCCGGGGTTGTAAGCTAATAGCAAATCCCAAAAATTGGTATGCGCCATTTCGGAGGGTGTTTCTTGTCTGGCAAAAAGAAGAATTCTAACAAGGCAGCTTTGAACCGGAGTGCTGAAGATCTATGGATCGCTCCGAAATCCAATCTCAAAGGTGAAAACGGCGATCGCGCGTGGAACGATCGAAACGGCGCACCTACCGGCTCCCGCTTGCTGGAACTCGCCGATATTGCATTGGGATTGAAGAAACCTGAGCCGCCGAAAAAGCGACGGGCTGCTTCGGCCGGTGGCAGCACCCAGAAGTAACCGCTCAGACAATTGGGCACTGGCTGCCGCGGAGCGTATTCCGTACAACTGCCAGCCGGGTTTCATTTGCCCGACGATCCAACAGGTCGCATTTCAGGACAGAGTTCGTGCCCCGATATTAAAGGAATTGCTGTCCCGGCATGCAACACCGCCTCTTTCCAGAGCCTCTAACTTAATAAGCCCTCGTGTGAATTGAATGTCATTGCACTGCGCACATTCGCGGCCGTGGAGGACATCATGCGTAAGTTGGGAATAGCATTGCTGGTGATTGTAGTAGTTGTAGTAGCTGCAGCGTTAATTCTTCCGCACGTGATCGACATCAACAAGTATCACGGCAAGATCCAGACCCAGCTTGAGAAAAAATTAGGACGCCAGGTGTCGTTAGGAGAGATGCGCCTGAGTCTTTTTCCGCTGTCATTCCGGGTAGCTAATCCGGTCATCGCTGAGGACAGCAGGTTCGATACTGGGCGACCGTTTGCTACTGCAGAAGAGCTTGCGGTTTCAGTGAAATTCTGGCCTCTGTTACGGAAGGAAGTCGAAGTCAAATCGCTGTCGCTTGACCGGCCCCATATCGAACTGGTAAGGAATGCCCAGGGAGAGTGGAACTTTGCCACACTGGGCGAGCAGTCGAAGCCGAGTGCAGAAGCACCCAAGGAATCTTCCGGCCAATTGTCCCTGGCGAACCTGGAGATCAATGACGGCCAGATGGCTATTACTGACTTTCAGAAGCACCAATCCCGCGCTGTCTACGACCACATTGATTTAGGCGTGAGCAACTTTGTCCCCAATGAGCAGTTCACGCTAAAAATGGCGGCCCACCTTCCGGGTCAGGGTAAGCAGACCGTCTCGCTGGAGGGCAAGGGTGGACCAATCCGGCAGGCTGATTTGCTGAACACCAATTTCGACGGCGCGCTGAAGCTGGATGAGGTTTCCATTGCCGGCGTGGAAAAATTCCTGAACTCGCAGGCGCTGAACGGAATTGAAGCACAGCTTTCCGGCGATGCCAAGGTCAAGAATGCTGATGGCAAGGTGGCATCCAGCGGGACCATCCGGCTGGATAATCCGTACATTCACAAGGTTAACGTGGGATACCCGATCACGCTGGACTACGATGTGGCGGATGACCTGAAGAGCGACCTGATCCAAATCCATCGTGGAAACATAAGATTGGGTTCAACTCCAATTACCGTCACTGGAACCTTGGACAGCAAGCCCACGCCAGCGCAAATCGACCTGAAACTTACGGCAGCCAATGCTTCCATTGGTGATGCATCGCGTCTGGCTTCGGCTTTCGGTGTGGCATTCGGCGAGGGAATGACGGTGAATGGCAACGTCAACGCTGATATCCATGCCCAAGGTGACACGGCCAAGCCCAGCATGAATGGGCAGCTTTCGGCGCGCGACTTGAACATCAGCGGTCAAGACCTGCCGCAGCCGGTAAGGATTAACGCCATCGAACTGGCGCTGGCGCCAGACACCATTCGCTCCAACGTCTTTACCGCATCTACCGGATCGACCAGTGTGACCGTGAAACTGGCACTGGCGAACTATACCTCTGTCAACAGCTCGATCGACGTGTCTCTGCGGGCTGCCAACGCCAAAGTGGGTGAACTGCTGAATATTGCTAAAGCCTACGGAGTTTCAGCCGTTGAGGGGATGTCCGGCGATGGTCTGCTGAGCCTGGATGTTCGCGCCCAGGGCCCGACGAAGGATCCCAACGCCATGAGCTTCAGCGGCACTGGCAAAATGCAGAATGCTTCATTGAAGCTTCCGTCGCTGACCAAGCCGGTCCAGATTCGTAACACGGACATTAACTTCAGCCAGAACGCGGCAACCCTGCAGAATGTTACGGCCTCAGTGGGCCAGACGAATGCAACCGGTTCGCTGACGCTGAAGAATTTTGCCGCCCCGCAGGTGCAGTTCACGCTGGCTGCCGACAAAGTCAACGTGACCGAATTGCAGCAGATGATGAATGCGACTCCGGCGGCCCCGAAGCGCGCGGATGGGAGCAAAGATTTCTGGAGCCTGGCGCCTGCGGCCCATGCCCAGACGGCTAATGCCACGGCCACCAAACCCGGCGAACCAAGCCTGCTCAACAAAATGACCGGCGGTGGAACCGTGACGATCGGAACCGTGCTGTACGATGACCTGGTCCTGAACAATGTCCACTCCAATGTTTCTTTGAACCATGGCCTGATCCAGTTGAACCCGCTTACCTCTCAACTCTACGGAGGCCAGGAGAATGGGGCAGTCTCAATCGATATGCGTCCCGCCCAGCCGGTTTACAACGTGAATCTCAAGACCAACAAGGTGGATGCGAACAAGCTGGTTTCTTCGGTTTCTTCAATCAAACAGATGATCTACGGCCTGCTGGACTCGAATGTGAACGCCGCGTTCAGCTCCACCAGCGCGGATTCAATTGCCCGCGGGCTGAACGGCACGCTGAGTCTGAATCTCACGAATGGAAAGTTGGCCAATCTTGATTTGCTGCACGAGCTGGCAAGCGTGGGGAAATTTGTTGGTGGATTGCCCAGCGTACCCAAGGGATTTACCAATCTGGTGCAGCTCTCCGGCAACTTTGACGTGAAAAATGGCGTGGCCCAGACCAACAATCTCAAGGCTCTAATCGACGGTGGCACTTTGGCCGCTATCGGTTCAGTGAACCTGGCCGACCAGTCGCTGAACCTTCATGTGACGGCTGTGCTGAATAAGGTGATGAGCCAGCAGGTGGGAGGCACACAGATTGGCGGGTTCATGAATACAGCTCTGGCCAACAATCAAGGGGAACTGGTGATACCTGCCATCCTCACCGGGACATTCCAGCATCCGCAGGTGGCGCCGGACTTGCAGCAAATGGCTCAGATGAAAGTGCAGAACCTGTTACCTACCAGCAAGAACCCCGGCGCGCTGACCAGCGGCATAGTGGGCGCGATCACGGGCAAAAATCAGGGAAAAGGAGGGATAGTGGGAGGAATTCTGAATACCTTAGGCGGTCAGCAACAACAGCAGGAGAACACTCCTGCTGCCGGAAACAATGGCCAGCAGCAACCACCGCCAAATCAGAACCCGCTAGGTGATGCCCTGGGGAAGATTTTGGGGGACAAGAAGAAACAGCAGCAGCCGCCGCCGCAGAATCCACCACCCCCGCAACAGCAGCCGCCAAAGTGATCGCACGTGATCGCGTGTGATTGGATTCACGGCCAGCACGCCGAAAACAACCACAAGATCTCTCCGCACGTCCGGCAAGCCGGACGTGTCTCGAGATGACCATCTTGCTGGCAACTATACATAAATTAGATCGAGAGCCACGCAAGGCAGCTTGCAAGATCGTAGGGATTCCTCGCTACGCTCGGAATAAACTACTGCCCAGACAATTCATTTTCCCCATCCACCTCCACCTGGAGATTCGATCCTGATGTGGTCGCCTTTTTTCAAGCGGACACTCGTCTTACCCGGGAGGGAATCGTGTTTGCCATCGGCATGGACGACTTCAGTCTTCCCGGGAGAGCCGTCATTGCCTCCATTCAAGCCGTACGGCCCGCGACTGCGGCGGTCGGCGAGAAGAGTGACTTCCGCATCAGTGAGCAGCTCGATTTCGCGGATAATTCCGTCGCCTCCCTGGTATTTTCCCGTACCGCCGCTTCCCTTGCGCAGGGAATACCTGGTTACGCGCAAGGGATAGGCATATTCCAGCGCTTCAGCGGGAGTATTCAAGGAGTTCGTCATATGGGTGTGTACGCCGCTCACACCAGGACGGTCTGGACGGGCGCCCATTCCTCCGGCAATGGTTTCGTAATAGGCAAAGGGCTCGCCAGTGCGGGGATCGGCGCCCCCGATGGTCAGATTGTTCATGGTGCCGGAAGAACCCGCAGGTATGCGGTCCGGTATGGCCTGAGCCAGAGCGCGCAGGAGCACGTCCACGATGCGTTGCGAGGTTTCCACGTTACCTCCGGCGACGGCTGCCGGCGGACGCGCGTTGATGACCGTGCCCAGCGGGGCGATCAACCGCACTGGCCGCATCAGCCCTGCAGTTGCAGGAACATCTTCCGCTAACAGGCAGCGAAAGATGTAAAAACAGGCGGAGTAGGTGATGGCATCCACGGCGTTGATGCTGCCGGCCACCTGGGGCGAGCTGCCGGTGAAATCAACTGTGACCAGCGGTTTATTGGCAGAAGCCTTTTGGAAGGTCAGAGTCACGGCTATGCGGACCGGGCCGGAGCCTGCGCCATCATCATCAAGAAAATCTTCCGCGGCATAGCGTCCAGGCGGAACGCGGGAAAGAAATGCGCGCATGATTTTCTCCGAGTAGTCCTGTAACTCTCGCATTACACGCTGCACGCGAGGCATCCCATATCGATCCACAATCTCTCGCAATCTGATGGCTCCTGTGTGGCAGGCCGCGATCTGGGCGTTCAGATCGCCCTCGCGCTCTTCCGGGGTACGGACGTTATTCAGCAGGAGGCGGAGCACATCCGGCTGGGGCTGGCCTGCCTGCAACAGCTTGATTGGCGGGATGCGTACACCTTCCTGGTAGATCTCACGGCAGATTCCCATGGATCCGGCGTAGGACCCGCCGACATCGGCATGGTGGGCACGCGAAGCCACGTAAAACGATGGCTTGCGAGACTTTTTGTTTTTCAAAAAAACCGGGGCGACGAGCGTGATGTCGGGGAGATGCGTCCCGCCGCAGAAGGGGTCATTGAGGATAGCAACATCGCCGGGATCCAGCTGCAACTTGTCTACTGCCGCGCGCACGGACATGGGCATGGAGCCCAGATGAACCGGCATGTGGTCGCCCATAGCCAGGACTTCGCCTCCACCGTCAAAAACGGCGCAGGAGTAATCGCGGCGTTCCTTGATGTTGGGAGAAAAGGCTGTGCGGCGCAACGCGGCGCCCATCTCCTCCGCTATGGAGTGAAAGATGTTTTTGAAAATTTCGAGTTCGACAGGATCGTGGGCCACGCGAAACAGTGTAGTGACGAGAAGGATCCTTGACAATCATGCAGGAGGCCGGTCCTCGGGTAGTACGACAGATACCTGTGGGTCGCTGGGTTTGTAGCGAATGTGGATCTTCGTCTTCAGCCACG
>DATDGH010000295.1:0-2385 GCA_036522215.1 Candidatus Angelobacter sp.
GTGGTGACGGTCGCCAAGGCCGCGTACGACGAGGCCGTCGCCAAGCAGGATCTGGCGGCGGCGGGTGCGCACACGGCCTATCTCCAGGGCAAGTTCTACGCGCTCAACACGTTCGGCAGTCTATATGGGCGCAACCTTACATTCCGCGATCAGATTCTGGGCGGGACGCGGCGGGGAGTGGAAGGGAAGAGCTCAGGATAGATAGTTGGTTTTAGCTTGCCTCGATCTCGCCCGTTTTTCTCCGAAGAGCTTTAGTTTTGAGAAGTCTTTACAAACGAGAGGGAGAGAGGTCCCTATTTCTATCAGAAAGTTTCAGGGCGTACGCCCTCGAAGTGAATGGGAGCGGGCAGGGTTCCCTCTCTCCGCTCGGGATAAACTCAAAAACTATTTCAACCAGCTTCTCGCCAGCCGTGCCTCTTCCGAATGATTGAGCAGTGCCAGCCGGGTTTCTCTTACCAACAGACTGCAGCCCACGGCGAGGCCCAGGAAGCCGACTACGCCAACCACAAAGCTGATTCCGGCGATTACCGTAAACGGCAAGTTATATCTCGAACCGGCGAGAATGGCAGCCAGGAGTGAAACCAGGCTGGCAGCGGCGAACGACCCGACGGCGGTATAGAAAAAACTCATGGCCCGTACCAGGAGTTGAGCTCTCTTTACCAGACGGTCAATGTGGCGACCCCACATTTCCATCTCCTCATGCCGAGGCGGTTCGCTGTGGAGGGTCTTGGAGAGCGTTCGCGTCCGGTCCACCACGCGTGCCAGACGGTTGCCTGTTCCCAGCGCAAGCACGGAGGAAGCGTTGGTGAAGACTGCGGGCGCAGCAATCAGGGTAAGAACGGCAAAAGGATTATCGCCAACCGGAGTGAGCATAGATTTAAACGATATGCTGAACTACCGATGGCGTAAAGAGTTGATTGCCTAAGTGTTCATTTGAGAGTTTTATTGTTTGAGAAATTTAAGATTGTACTTTATATTTACCATCATGCGTTATCTGTCCCGAAAGGGTAAACGATGAGCTGTCAGCATCGGTTAACCATCAATGCCAATATTCCCCCAGCTTGACGAAAATTCCCGCATACAATGCAATGCCGTCCCACAGGTTCTTGAGCTTCAGGTTTTCATTGGCGGCGTGCTGATTGTCGTCGTAGTTGGCAGTGGGCAGGGTGATGACCGGCTTCTTGAACTGCTGCTCAAAGAGAAATGAAGGAGTGCTGCCGCCCAGCGTTGGCAGAAGTACCAGGGAATTTCCAGTGACTGTTCGGGCAGCGGCAATGAATGCCTGTGATACCGGGGCAGCGATGGCTGTACGCTGCGGCGGATAGCCTGCACCCCAAACCACCTGCAACAGCCGGCCATGCAGGCGTTCTTTCTGCGTCGGAGACTTGTTCACCAGAAAATAACCCAGGCTGCGCAGATAGCCTTCGAGTTGCTGTTTCACAATCTCCGGCGTCTGGTCAGGAACCAGCCGAAAATCTATGTAAGCTGTGGCCGATGAAGGTATGGCATTGGCGGGATTGGGCCCTGTTCCTCCACCCTCAATGCGATCGAGGTTCAATCCTGGTTTCATAATCTGCTCAGCCAGGGTTCCCTGACCTTCAACGCGGCCCAGTCCCAGTTCATCCCGCAACTGCTGATCCACGTAGGGAACATTTTTCAAAGCTGCCTGCTCAGCCGCGGTCAGCGGCCGTACAGGATCATAGAAATGAGGAATGGTTATTTCCGCGTCGGCGGTGCGCAGCCTGGCGATGAGTTGGGCAAGTTCCACGATTGGATTCGGCGCCCAATTGCCATAATGTCCGCTGTGAAGCGGCCGGTTGGGCCCAAACGCTGTGATCTGCACCGCCACAACGCCGCGGCTGCCGAACACCAGTTGGGGATCACCATTCTGACTCGTGGGACCATCACAAACCACCCAGAGATCAGACTGCAATGGCGGACCGTATTGGCGAAGAATGTCTGCCAGGTGAGGCGATCCCGCCTCTTCTTCACCTTCGAACAGGAATTTGATGTTGACGGAGGGCTGGACGTGCGCGGCTTGCAGCGCATCCAGCGCCGTAAGCAGTTCGATGATGGAGTTCTTGTCGTCGCCGGCAGAACGGGCGTAGATTCTCAGTTCCGGATTATCAAGAAGACGTATATCGCCGCTGCCCCCGTTGCTGCTCACAAGTGTTGGCGTCCACGGGTCCTGCTTCCAGTCCGCTTTATTTACCGGTTGGCCGTCGTAGTGGGCATAGAAGGTAACGGTGTGTCTGGTGGGGTCGGCAGGCAGAGCGGCAAGGACAACGGGCGGCGCGTTTTCTACTCTTAACGTCTGCACTTCCAGCCCGCGTTTCTTCAGCATCAGCACCAGGACGTCGGCATTTTTCTGGATGTTGGCTGTAT
>DATDGH010000296.1:0-2372 GCA_036522215.1 Candidatus Angelobacter sp.
GACTACGTTGCCGGCGGTATTGAGGAGTTCCAACTTGCCTTCACGCACAAAATTGGCAGGTGCGACGTATCCGTTGATGGAATCGCGGTCCATCTTGCGGACGACTACCTTTTTGTGGGTGGAGGGCATAGGGATTGGCAAAAGCGGCCCGGACGGCGGTTTCCGCAGCCGGGCTCGACTCAGATTCTCACACGTTTGCCTCGAACATAGTGAGTCATCTCATTCACAGTAGCCAAATTGTTAACATTGTGTTATTTTCTGTAGTTTGCTGCCATCCATCTCAACTCGTCTAAGTCTAGTCTACAGAGTAGTTTACGTAGCAAGCGCCGGATGCCGCGCGGCAGGTGGCAGTGGGCCCTGTGGAAATCTTGTTTCGGCCGATCCTGGGAGTTGCAATCTGGTAACTCTGAAAACTGAATAAGGCATGGCTGATTACATTTACACCATGGAAATCCGGCTGACCCCCGACCAGCAACGGGGCGTCACGCTGGTACAGGATATTGCTCGCGACGCGGGCATGAATATTTATCTGACCGGGGGCGCGGTCCGCGACATTATTAGTGGGTTCCCCATTCGCGATCTGGACTTCACCGTCCAGGGCAATCCTCTTAAGCTGCAAAAACAACTGGAACACGCGGGCGCCCTGGTGGCGTCGGCGGACGATGACCTGAAGACCCTGTATCTGGTGCTACCCGGCAACGTGCGCGCCGAGATCAGCACAGCTCGTACCGAGCGCTACGAGAAAACCGGAAAGCCTCCGATCATTGCTCCGGGCACGATTATCGAAGACCTGCGGCGGCGGGATTTCACCATCAATGCCATGGCTCTGTCCCTGAATCCGGGTTCGCGCGGTTTGCTCATGGATCCGTTCAATGGGGCAGCGGATATCGAAGCCAAACTGATCCGCATTTTGCACAACTATTCGTTCATGGAAGATCCCTCGCGGCTGATTCGCGCCGCCCGCTTTGCGGCGCGCTTTCATTGGCCGCTGGAGGAGCGCACCCAGGCTCGGGTGCAATCGGCAAAGGAAAACAACTACATCGAGTACATCACCGACCGGGCTATTGGGCAGGAGATCGAACAATTGGCCTACGAGGACGACCCGCTTCACATCGTCCGCGTGCTGGAGAAGGAAGATTGGCTCAAAGTGCTCAATCCCCACTGGTCTACGGCAAAGGTTGATACGGCCGGACTGGCGGAACTGATGAAGACGCGCCAGCAGATGAATCAGCTGGGATATACACCGGACCCCTCGCCGGCGGTGCTCTATTTCCTCACGGCGCGCCTGGGCGACAAAGATATTGCGGACATGCGCAAGCTGATTCCACGCAAGGATCTGGTGGCGGCGTGGAAGGATCTGGAGGACAACGCCAAGGATCTGGCCAAGCGCCTGGTTGGCAAAGAAGCCGCGACCCCGTCGCGGACTTGGAAGTTGCTCTCTGAGGCGCGGCCGGAGATGGTTCTTTTCCTTGAGGTCACCGCCAAGCAGCAGGCGGTGGCGCAGAAAATTAAGAATTTCTTCGGCAAGTGGCGACAGGTGCAGCAGAAGCTTCCGTTGCTGGAGATGACGGAGCTGCGCATCACTCCGCAAATGCCCGAGTATCCCAAGATTGCTCACGATGTTTTCATGCTGCTACTGGACGGAAAACTGCACTCGCGCACGGAGATTCTGAAATATCTGAAGCCGCTGGCGCCACCACCACCGCCGCCACCGCCGCCTCCTCCCAGGCGCGGGCGGGCAGCCAAGGCCGCAGCGGTTGCGGCTCAAGCTGCCGCCGCTGTTGCTTCAGTCACGGGAAAGAAAAAAGGAAAGGGCGCCGCAGCGGTAGCCCCAGCACTACTGCCCCAAGCGAAAGCTGAAGTTACCAAAGCGCCCAATCCGTCCAAGGCCGAAAAACATAAAGCAGCGAAGAAGGTGCCTGCAAAAAAGAAGGTAAGCGAAAAAAAGCAGCCGAAAGGAAAAAAGAAGAAGAGGCGGTAGCGCTCTGGTGTGTGCGTGAGAACTGAAACTTTGGGGGAAAGATGCGGAATGAAGCCGTGTAATCCCAGCCCCCGAAGGGGCAGTATGTGATAGCCCGGCACGTCAGTGCCGGGTGGATGTGGGAACGGGAGTGAGTCCCGCAGGGACGGCACCGGTTCTCACGCATTCTCATCCAGCCCTCGAGTGCTGAAAGCTGAGTTGTGAAGTCGTGTTTGCGCCACCTATGTGCCCGTTGACTCCCCGCCCAAGGGAACGGATAATGGCGCGATGTTCGAGGAGGCCCTTATGAAACGCTCGTCCGGGCTCCGCAGGACCAGCAACCTTTCTGAACCAATCCGTCACAATCTCAACATGTACGGGCTGGCGGCAGGTGCCACGGGAGTGGGAATGC
>DATDGH010000297.1:0-8788 GCA_036522215.1 Candidatus Angelobacter sp.
AGCGCGTCAGGCTCAATCTTCATCTCCTTGCGAATCCATTCGCGCCACGTAGAATCCATGAAGTAGCTGTAGCGAGGGGCGTCGATCTGAATGTAACTAACGCCGCCGGAGGATAGCTGGGCCAGGTCTTCGTTGATGATCTCGACAATGTCCCATAGCAGCTCGAACTGGTCCTTGTAGATCTTGTCGGTAATGCCGGATTTGAAGGAAATTGCCGGAAATTGTGTAGCGCTGGGCAACGTCATTTTGATAGCGCCAGGACTGTGTTGCTTCAGAAATGGCAACTCATGCCCGGTGAGCGGGCGGACTCGCCGAAGCCTGGAGACCACTATGCCCGCGACTCTGCTGACTTGAGTATCCTGCTCCTGGCCGGCCTTCCAGCAACGTGCGGTCGCATCCCCCATGTCGAATCCTTCGACTGCGTCCGTGAAGTCACTCATGAAGTTACGGCGGCGCAGCTCTCCATCCGTAAAGATCTCAAATCCCAACTCCTGCTGTTTGCTGAGAACGCGGAGTATATGCGCGTCTTCCAGCGCCTGCAAGTTGGCAGCACTGGTTTCTGCCGCGCGGCGGGCTTGCAGTAAGTCGGGCGGACGCAAAAAGCTCCCGACCTGATCGGCTCTGTACTTTAGATCCATGTGGTCAGACGATACGGGCATTTAATAATAGTCGAAAAAGCCGCAGAAAATCGCTTGACTGTACGGAAATGCGCGGTTATTGTTCTCCGACCTGCCGGCTCTTCTTAACTGATAGCTGCTAAACGAGAGCCTGTTCGTTCAAAAACTGCCCTTCAGGACCCGGATGAAAAGGAGTTCGTTATGAACAAAAGTGTACTCACAACCACACTGGTCTTCTTGCTGGCGTGCATCGGAGTGATGGCGCAGACAACGACGGCTACTCTTTCCGGAGTAGTGCGCGACTCAACCGGAGCGGTTATACCACAGGTGAAGATCACGCTGAAAAATGTGGCCAAGGGAACTTCACGTGTGGTTTCAACGGACAGTGAGGGTCGCTACAACTTGTCTGCTGTGGAACCTGGTACATACGAGTTGCGAGCTGACAGGACTGGCTTTGCCACCGAAGTGCAGACTGGGCTGATTTTGACTGTCGGCGGTGCTTCTGAGGTTAATCTTGTGCTGAAGGTCGGGCAACTGAACGAAGTTGTGAACGTGAAAGATGAAGCGCCACTGATTGAGCCTTCCAAAGCCGAAATGAGCACGGTAATACCGGAGCAGACAATCGAATCGCTGCCGAATATCGGGCGCAATTTCGTGGATTTTGTGAAACTCTCCAGCGGAGTGGCGCCGGGCCGGGAGAATACCGGAGGCGGCGCTTTTAAGGAACCGGATACCGGAGTCGGCTCCGCGGCTGCGCCGAGACTGACCTTTGGCGGGCAATCCGAGCTGACCACCAAGGTGTTAGTGGATGGAGCGGATAACGTGCAAACGTTCACCGGACTGCCGCGAGTGACGCCGTCGCAGGAGGCGGCGCAGGAATTCCGCGTGGTCAACAATACATTTGCGGCGGAGTATGGAGGAGCGTTGGGCGGTTTCGTTAATATTGTGACCAAATCAGGCAGCAATACGTGGCACGGATCAGTCTACGATTATTTCATGAACAACGCGCTCAATGCGCAACCGATTCTTACCGGACCCAATCCCATACTGCGGCAAAACCAGTTTGGAGCAACCATAGGCGGTCCCATCAGGCAGGACCGGACATTTTGGTTTGCCAACTATGAAGGCCAGCGCCGGGCCGAATCTAATAAATTTTCTTCCATCATCTTGAACAATCTGGCCGCGATCAACGCCGTCAAGGCTTTTTATGGACTCGCTCAGGAAACCACCAATTCACTGCGGACCAATGACTACGATGGCTTCCTGCTTAAGTTGGACCACAAGGTCAACGAGAACAACAACCTGGCATTCCGTTACAACCTGCTGAACTCGGAAACGCTGGGATTTTTGGGTGGTGGCGGGCGTGCATCACCAGCTTCCTCTACTGCCCGGAACAATAAGACTTTTGACCAGGCATTTGTGGCCAGTGACACCGCGGTGTGGCATAACCGTTTTGTGAATGAGGCCAGAGTCCAATTTGCCCGTCGCAGTTTCGATTTCTTCTCTGTGCTCAAGCAACCTGATCTTGAAGTTTCCAACCTGCTGATTACTGGCAAGAGCACTTCAGACCCGGATTTCTACGAGGAGACGCGGACGCAATTCTCAGACAGCCTGGCCATCAGCCAGGGCAAGCATCAATTGAAATTCGGAGTTGACTTCAATCACCTGAATGACGACTCCCAGTGGGACCTGTTCTTTCCCGCGCGCGTCATCTTCCCAAATCTGACGGCGTTC
Source organism: Candidatus Angelobacter sp. (assembly GCA_036522215.1). Classification (GTDB taxonomy): domain Bacteria; phylum Acidobacteriota; class Terriglobia; order Terriglobales; family Acidobacteriaceae; genus Angelobacter. The sequence continues at coordinate 2,352 of DATDGH010000297.1, forward strand.
TTCAATCACACCCCGGCAGTCTTCTGGTTCCCGTTCCTGAATGGCGCCAGTTCGCACCCTGGGTTCAGCGTACCGTTTACGCAAGATGTGCCCACAGCATGGCAGGGTACAACGCTCACCTCCACGGGACATAATTCCTACGGTTTCTTTGGCCAGGACGAATGGAAGACCACACAAAAACTCACCTTCACGCTCGGCATGCGTTACGACTTCGAGACTTATCCAGCTCGTTTTGGGTTGAACACTTACTTGAAGGACTTTCAGCCTCGCGCGGGTTTTGCATATGCTTACAGCAAGCACGGGGTAGTGCGTGGTGGATTCGGGATATTTAGTGATCGCCTGGTTTCCAGCATCGGGCAGTCGCTGGATACGGCAGAATGGCTAAGCGCAGGCTACCAGCCCAACGCCCAGCTTCTGTTCCCTGGAATATCCACGATCAAGGCAAAATTCATACAACCGACCGTCGGCGGCCCGGGTGCAACTGCGGCCACCAACAACTTTCTGGCAACTGGCCAAGTTCCCAATCTGGCAGTCCGACCGGTAGGCTTCACGGACAATCTGGACGCGAATCTCCGCACCCCTTATAGCGAGCAAGCCAGCCTGCAGATTTCTCACGAGTTGGGCGGTGGCGTGGCCGTGTCCGTAAGCTATCTTTACGTGCACGGGCTGAGGATTGGCGCACACACCGGCATCCTGGATGCTGTGGCGACACCTGGGGCAGCGATTGCCGGCGAGCCTGGGAAAATTGTTTTTGGAGATGGAACGGCCGGCGGGGCCGGAAAAAGGCTATTCCCTGAGCTTGGGGACTTCTTCGTCAAAGTGAATGCCGGGGCTTCCACTTATCATGGTGGCACCTTCGAGGTGCAAAAGCGGTTTGCTCATGGCTTCAGCTTTCACTCGAGCTACAGCTTCTCCAAGACCATGTCTAACGTAGACTCGGTTGCCAATCTGGCGGACATTCCGGAAACCAGTTTGGCGGGGGAACGGGCGCGCTCACGGCAGAATGTCCCTCAGCGTTACAGCCTCACGTTCATCAGCGAGATTCCGCACGATGTGAGAGTGCTGCACGATTTCAAATTCAGCTCGCTTCTTTCCCTGGAGAGTGGACAGCCGTTCAACGTGTTTGCCGGTTCTGACGCAAACCACGATGGCAATCCGCTTTCTGATCGTCCCGGCAATTTGGGCCGCAACACACTTACGGGGCCGGGATACGCCAGCTTCGACATGCGTGTTGCCCGCGGCTTCCAACTACGCGAACGCCTCCGCGCTGAGTTTAGCGGTGATCTGTTCAACGTATTCAATCGCACCAATATTAGGGATTTAAATACCTTGTATGGAGGCACCGACCTGAGCCTTCCTCCTAATCCGATTTTGGGGTTCCTTACTCCGCGGGATGCGTATAATCCATTCCAGTTTCAGGCGGGCATGAAATTAAGCTTCTAACCCCGTTTGCGTGGCTCCGCGGCGCTTCCGCGGAGCTATGTCTCGTCAAAAGACAGAGGTCCACTTGAGTAAAAGCGGCGTTGCCGCGCGCTGCATTCTGATTTTTCTTCAGGTTCCTGGCGTAAGATGCTGAAATCATGATCACGCGGCGACACCGGATCCGGCCCCGGCCGTGGAGTGAGCAGAGAGCGGCACTGAAGCACCCCTGGATGCTTCCCCTGATGGCGCTGGAATGGCCCTTCCAGTGGCTTGCGTTCGTATTAGGCAACTGGGCATTTCTGGAGCTGTTGGGATACTTGAGCACTTTTTCTGTTCTGGTGGCGGTGATCTTCTATTTCCGTGAGGCTGACAATCGTCTCAAACAGAAACACTATCAGGCATGGCAGGTCATTAATACGGCACAGGGAAAGGGTGGCAGCGGCGGCAGGATTGAAGCCCTGCAGGAGCTGGATGCAGATGGCGTGTCGCTGGTGGGAGTAAATGTCTCCGGAGCTTTTCTTCAGGGAGCGCAAATGCCGAACGCTCATCTTCGGCGCTCAGACTTCAGCAGCGCCGACGTTCGCAACAGCAATTTCCAGTCGGCAGATTTCGCCGATGCCAATCTGGATTCGGCGAATTTTCGTGAAAGCAGTCTCCGTGGAGCATCGTTTCAGGGAGCGCACCTGGATGAAGCTGACCTTTTTGGAGCGGACTTGAGCGGTGCGGACCTCTCTGACGCCAGCCTGATCAATGCCGACTTGCGCCATGCTGACCTGAACGGCATGCGGTGGCAGCAGATCGGAAGCTTCAGCGGCGCCAATATCTATGCCGTCAGGAATACACCGGAAGGATTTGTGGCCTGGGCCGTTCGGCACGGCGCTGTGCAGATTGAATCCGATGAAAAATGGGAAGCCAGACAGAGCCCGCACTGATCGCAATGCCGTCGGGATGGATTCACTTCCCGACTTTTTTTGGCGGCGAAGCCATCCTATATAATTCCGCCGGCTATCTAGATAAGTCATGAAGACCGCTAAATTGTTCTCCATCCTGCTGTTATCACTGGCTTTGCCGGCGCAGCAGCCTTCCGGCAACCGTGCGCGTGTTGAAGTACAGGGCGTGACCGGTGTCTTGGAAATTGATGTGGGAGCAACTCCGTGGCACCTTGACCTCCTGCCGGAGGACAGATGGACGATGCTGCAAGCCCATCAACGTCCAGATCATGTGACCATCAGCGGCATGCTGCGGCAGGTAACATTTGCGGCCAGTGCCCAGAGCTGCAAGAACGAGATGTGGCCCAAAGTGCAACAGAGCCTTGGAGGCAGAATCGCAGATCTTCATGAGAGCTTCACCGGCGGATTTGTGCGGGAAGAGTTCACGTTCAACGGCACGGAAGGAACACCGGCACATCAACTTTATGCTTTTCTGGGTAGCCGCGACTTGTGCACGCAGATCAATCTGGTGAAAGCGGGTTTTAGTCCTGACGACCAGAAGACCTTTGAACAAATTCTGGCCAGTGTACGCCTTCTGCCTGATGAATCTGGAATCAAAGTGCCGGGGCAGACGCAGGAGACCAGTTCCTCCCTGATGGCACAGGGCGATGAGTCCCGCGAGCAAAGCAACTACGCCGCCGCGGCCAGGTTCTACGAGCGGGCGTTTGCCCTGGAAAAGGCCAATCGGACTTTTGAGAACGATATGTACCTGGATTTGATAAGCCGGCAGGGCTTTGCCTATCGCATGAATGGCAATCTGGCAAAAGCCAAAGACACTTTGGAATACGGTCTGTCCCAGAATTCTGACTATCCCATCTTTCATTACGATCTGGCTTGCACCTATGCCCAGATGGGGCAGGTGGATGAAAGCGTGGGACATCTGCGTACTGCGTTCCAGCACAGAGCCAAAGTGGCGCCTACCCAGCTCCCGGCGAATCCCGCGGAAGACAGTTGCTTTCAGAAGATTGCCAGCGATCCACGGTTCACTGAAGCAGTGCAGAAGCTGGATCAGTCTCAGTGAGGTAGTCGCGAAGTTGTGATTTCCTCCTGTTTACACGCCTCGCCTTGACGCGATACCCTTCCGGGAATGAAAGCCTCCAACTGGGAATTTGAGAACCGGGCTTTGATCTTTGGATTGATTTTTGCTGTAGCCTTCCCGGTGTATTGGCTCGATCACCAGAATTCAACCGCTGTATTGGCAAACTGGCTGGCAGCGAAGCTGCGGACGGATGAAGATTTGGTGGCCAGGCTGCTGTTTGCTTTGGCTTCGATCGTGATGATTGCAGCAGCCTCGATTCGTACCTGGGCCTCCGCTTATCTTCACTCTGACATCGTGTATTCCTCCGAGGTGAAGTCAGCATCGCTGGTTGCTGATGGCCCTTACCGGCACGTGCGCAATCCTCTGTATTTTGCCAATGTATTAATGGCTACCGGTATGGGAGCCATGATGAGCCGCTCAGGATTCGTTGTGGCTGTGGGGGCCATGACGATCTTTTCTTACCGGTTGATCTTGCGTGAGGAGGCAGAACTTCAGGCGACACAGGGCGAGCGCTACCAGCAATTTCAAAAGGTAGTACCCCGCATGTGGCCCTCTCTGCGAGCAAAAGTAGCTTCGTCGGGCGCGCAGGCCCGATGGGCGAACGGCTTCAAGGCCGAAGGCTGGTATTGGGGATTCGCGCTGTCTCTTGTGGTCTTTACCATCACCCTCAAGCTCCAATGGTTCTTCGTGATCCTGGGTGCAAGTGTCGTCCTGTTCTGGGCGTCGTCAATGGTGTTGCAGAAGAAATCAAAACCAACACCATGAGTGATTTCTAACATGTCGGTCGACCGAGTCGCGGTGCCTCCGTGCTCCCTCTCTCATGATTTCCATGATCGGAAACCAGAAACTCCAGGGAATTTGGCTTGCATTCAGATCAGCCCGGGAATAAAGTTTACTTAATTCCCCAAGCGTGCCTGACAATCGGCAGATTTTGACCGAGAGTACTGGACTTCTCCAGAAGTTCTCCTGAAAGGAGGTACGCGCATATATGCACACGAAAACCTTCGGCTTCGTGTTTCTCACCTTTATGTTTTTAGCAGCCTATGGTTGGGGTCAGGCTTATCCAGCGACACCCGAAGCTCGGGCTGCGCAGACAGGACCCGTCACAGCAGAAAACCGGGTTCGCATCGAGAAGGCCGTTCTTTCTGATGCGCGAGTTCAAAAAGTGGTCGGCACGGAAAAGCCCCGGATTCTTGTCAGCGAGGCGCATGTGGACAAAGCAGAGGCGGAAGCCTTTCTCGCAGGGACGACAGAAAAACAGCCTGCGCATTTCGTCAACGTGGTCATCTTCAACCCACGCACCAATAAAGCTGTGCACGCCTTAATGTCATTGGAACAGGAACGGATCCTGGAGGTGCAGGAAATCGAGGCGGTTGACGTCCCCTTAACCCGTGAGGATGCGGATGATGCCCTGGCTCTTGCCAAGGCCAATCCGGATGTCCGTCGCGCCGTCGGTGCCAACCTGGAAAGGTTCGTCATTCTCGAACCCGGCAGCGATCAAAGGGCTCCATTTGCCGCGGAAGTCTTACCGGTGCGCAGCAGCGACCGAAGCGATCCGTGTAGCACCGACCGATGTCTCGACTTGGTCTTCCGGACTGAGACTGGCTATCTTCCGTTCCGGGCCAGCGTTGATTTGACCAGGCATACGGTCAGGCTCAGCAGTAGCCAGCACGCAGGAGGACGGCAATGAAAAGGATCTCTTTCTGGTATCGTTGGATTCTACTCACGGCAGGTGTGTGTTGGTTGAGCGCTTTAGCTGTCGCACAAGCCGCAGTTGCAGTCAATCCGAGCCGATTCACTTTGTTTTGCCCTAACGCGATTACCCAGAACTTTCCCACCAGTGGACCGATTCAAACCACATGGCTGATTTGCTGGCACGAAGTCGCTGGCAGCAATAGTCTGAACGACCCCAATGGGCTGGTGATCGGCCCGGTCTATTTCCGTAAGTCCCCCGCTGCACCCTTTGTAAGGGTCCTGTGGGACATGCGAGTTTCCGACTACTTTGTGCCCTATCATCCGGGCTTCCCCCGCTTTTACGATTTGAGCGGCTTCAACTTCGTGCTCACTTCGGTTTCTAGCGCTGACTGTCCTGCCAGTGTGGGAGGAACGCCCATCAGTCCCCACGTCTGCAAGGAAGTGCATGATCGTGGTCTGATGTGGAAGGATTTCTCTGGGGTGCGTCGCGGGGAGGAGTTGGTCCTTTGGGGCGCTATCAACGCCGCCAATTATCGCTATATCCAGGAGTACACCTTTCGTGACGATGGCGTGGTGACCGGGCGAGAGGGCGCTACGGGCCAGAACCTTCCCGGAAGCGAACTCATCCCGCACACCCACAATGCCCTTTGGCGTATCGATATCGATCTGGACGGAGTTATAAACTCGGTTGCGCACCTTCAGCACATCGAAAATGTTTGTTGCCCGCCCGCAAACGACACCTCAGTTACAATTCCCACGGCTCAAGGGCTAGTGTGGAATGCGCGGACGCACGATATGCTGGAAATCTCCAATCCCGCATTCAAGAATAAGCAAGGTCACTCCTCTACCTATCACTTGATTCCATTGGTCACAGGCGGAGGCCTCACTCAGCATCAGGAAGCGTTCACTCAAGACGACTTTTGGGTCACGCCATATAACCCGGGTCAATTCGCGGCTAAAAATCTCCCATCATATGTAGCGGGGAGTCCGCCGGTTGTTAACACGGACATCGTCGTCTGGTACAAGGGCTCGCTCCACCATCATCCTCGTGACGAGGACGGAGTCTATGATTCACATGGGGTATGGGTAGGCACTGCGGATGTAATGTGGACAGGGTTCATGCTGATGCCGAATGATTTGTTCGATTGTTCACCGTTTTTCAAGCCTTGTCCCTAGCATCGACGCAGACAAGCTATTTTTCCGGCTGGAACAGATAGCTTCCCTTGATCCTGGAGCTGATGGATTCAGCTACTTTCAAAAATGCTTCGGCTGCGTGCGAGAGTTGCGCGCCT
>DATDGH010000298.1:0-4559 GCA_036522215.1 Candidatus Angelobacter sp.
TGATCTTTAAGTTTTTTGCCGGCGGAGGACTTTCATATTTCTCAGGGTTCCACTACGTTCCACCCTGGGCTACCTTGGGTTACGCCTCCGGCGTTTCTTTGCGGCTGGCCGCGTTGTGCCACACTTTGGGGCATTCGCCCTGGGAATGCATGAAAGTACGTAGGGTTCCCTCGCTGCGCTTCGGGATAAACTCAAAAAGCACATTCAAACAAGCCGGCTGCCCCTTGGCCGCCGCCGATGCACATGGTGACTACTCCGTAGCGACCTTTGCGGCGGGCGAGTTCGTTGGCTATTGTTCCTACCATCCTTGATCCGGTCATGCCGAAGGGATGGCCGATCGCAATCGATCCTCCGTTGGGATTCAGCTTGTCCGGGTCCAGGCCCAGGCGATCACGGCAGTACACTACCTGGACAGCAAAGGCTTCATTCAGCTCCCAGACGTCAATGTGGTTCATCTTCACACCTGTACGCTGCATCAGCTTGGGGACGGCGAACACCGGGCCGATTCCCATCTCGTCGGGCTCGCAGCCTGCAACCTGGAAGCCGCGGAAGATGAGCTTGTAGGGAATGCCGAGCTGGTCCGCGCGCGGGCGCGACATGAGCAGTGTGGCAGACGCGCCGTCAGAGAGTTGGGAAGAGTTGCCGGCGGTCACTGAGCCTTGTCCGCTGGTCTTGTCAAAGTGCGGATTCAGCCCCAGCAGGCCTTCCAGCGTGGTGTCCGGGCGATTGCATTCATCACGGTCGCAGCAGACTTCTTTCTCGCCGATCTTCTCGCCGGTCTTCTTGTCCAGGACGGCCATGGTAACTTTCATGGGAGCAATCTCGTCCTGGAAAAAACCTTCCTGCTGGGCGCGGGCGGTGCGCTGCTGGCTGAGAAGCGAGTATTCATCCTGGGCGCGACGGCTTACCTGGTAGCGCTTGGCCACGACCTCGGCGGTGTCGCCCATGACCATGTAGAGCCCGGGCATGCGTTTTTCCAGTTCCGGATTGGGACTCCAGTCGCGCGGGATCAGGCTGATGCTCTCCACGCCGCCGCCAATGGCCGCGTCCACGCCTTCATTTGTGATCTGATGCGCAGCCAGGGCGATGGCCTGCAGGCCAGAGGAACAAAAACGATTGATGGTAGTGCCGGCCACCGAGGCGGGCAGCCCCGCCAGCATGGCGGAGATGCGGGCGATGTTGTGGCCCTGCGGCCCATGCGGCTGGGCGCAGCCCAGCACCACATCTTCAACCTCTTTGGAGTCGAGCTGCGGCGTCTTCCGCAGCACGTCCTTGATGCAATGTGCGGCCAGCACTTCCGGGCGCGTCATGTTGAAGGACCCGCGGAATGATTTGGCCAGTCCGGTCCGGGAACTGGCAACGACCACTGCTTCTCGCATGAGATTCTCCTGGAAATGTATTGGATGATAGCTGACTGCTGCGCGATTCCGGCGCGGCGCGACGACCGATTATACTTTGAAGCCACCGGCCAGCCCGGACTGAATAATCTGATGACCAGGGCCTGCGGCCCGCGAAAGTTCATGAAAGTCGCTAAGAGTTCCTTGAGAAATAGTTGTTGGGTTTTTTGCAACCATGAACCGGACTGAAAATAAGGGATTTAAATGCGACTTTCGACCCAGTGACTTTTAGGCGAACGACAAAACTTTAAGATCGTGGGCCACGCGAGGCAGCTTGGAAGACGGTAGGGATCCCTCGCTTCGCTCGGGATAAACTACATCGCAAGTCACAGGCTATAGCGAATTGCTTAAGGTCACTCCACGTGTGCGGTGAAGGCGCCGGTCTCGATTTTTCCAGCGTGTTTGATCTGAACGAAGATGTGGTAGTCGCCGGGCTGGGGGAAGCCGTAGGGAAAAGTCACTTCAGAACAGGTTACAGGGGACAGGTTATCCACGGCAGGCCGGGACGTTCCGCAGGGAACAGCGTGGTTCATACCTGCCATGGCGGTTGGTTGATCTAATGGCTTGCTGCCATCGGTTTGGGCCAGTTCGGCAGCGGCCATGGAGATGGAGCCTGCGGGATGGACATGGGCGAAGACCTGTCCATCATTGCGGATGAAGGCGGCGTGTCCGGCCATGCCCATGTAGTTTTCCATGTCGGTGGCGGGATGGCCGTTGCGGTCCTCGACGCGGAAGCGGAACCAGATTGCCTGATTGGGTTTAAGCGGAACGGAGTCGCGTTCCCAGACCATGCGATAGCCATCCGATAGCTGCGAAACCTTTTCTCCGGCAATCAGCTCGGCGCCTCCCGCATCGTCACCTTGGAGCGGCGCAGCATTCATTCGCGCCATGCCGTTAGCCGGCGCAGCGGGAATCGCGGGGAGATCAACCTCTCCGATCTGAGTTTCAGGAAAACCGGTTTGATGCACGATGTCGGCAAAAACGCGGTAGTGTCCTGCGGGCAGATTGGGCAAGGCCTGGGAAAAACTGGGTCCGCTGAGCGCTTGCGGATGCAGGTGCCAGAAGCTGGACATGTCCGGCGTGTGAACCAGGAAGAGGTGCATGATGTGGCCGTGATCGGGGATCAGATCGTCCAACCGTACCTGGTCCGGGTCCTTCAGTTCGGACGGAAATTGCCGCCAGGAAACATCGTTGGGATTCTGGAGCTCGAGCTGCAACATATTCCCATCGTGCAGCGATAGCTGCAGATGGGGAAGCTTGTAGGAGAGCTTTTCCGTGTTGCTGGCGTCGGCGGTCCACCAGAAATCTCCAAACACCAGCGCGGCCATCATGAATGCAGACGCCACGCAGGTAATGATGAATGCGCGCCGGCGCAGAGACGGCGAAGGCGTTGCTCCAGGCTCCACAACCGCATCGCCGGTGGCTGCTCTCACGATGCCGACCAATCCCACTACCAGGACCAGTCCAAGCACAACGAGCAGCGCGCCGAGCGACTTGTGCATGCGGGCCGACGTCATGGAGACAGCCGCAATGGGCACGGCCAACTCGCCTTTGCCCTGCGGGCCATCAGCATTGATCTGAACCTTCCACGAGCCCCGGCTCATGATCCAGAGCTTGCCGGTGAAAAGCTGCGGATCGGTTTTGGAACGCTCGGCGGCATCCGGCGTGGGCGCCAGCTTTGCTCCTTCGCCGACCAGACGCATGGGAATGACGTCAACCCGGTCAAGCTGGCCGGAAACATTGCGGACCTGGATTTCAGCGATGCCCGGAATCACCATGGGCGGACGCACCGTGACCAGCAGGTGATAAGGACCGGCATTGCCGTCGTAATAAAAATCGGGGCTGTTTACATGGGCGGGCGCCGCGAGCGGGAACAGGACAAGCAAAACCATACCGCTGATGACACTGATCCAACGGATTGGCACTGATCTACGAATAGTCGACAAGTGATTTCTATTTTGTTTTTCTTCGATTTTGTTTGTGACTGCTTTCACTTTATTTGTCTTCTCCGCAGCTCAGTGCTGGCGGTATCGATGTAACCCGTCTTTTAAAGCGCTCTGCTCCACACAAGACGTGCCGCCCCGTCCGGGGCTCGAACTCGTTTTTTTGCTTTCCCAGCCCTCACGGGCTGGGCTAAGTAAATTTCGCGCCTCCGGCGCTGGGTCTTTGTGGTTCCTTCTTTCTCCGTTCTCGGATCTAATTTTTTGGAGCCACCTGATTTGCCAGAGCCTTTGGTTCACGTAAGCGCCCCACAGGACGCTTGGCGCTGATACAAATCTTGCTGCGTAAAGTGCATTTTTCTGCAACCTGTGAATTCGTGCCCTGATATGATACAAACCCATTCTGAAAGAAGCTCTAACTACTAAAAACTAAACACCAAGTACTGTTATCTCTTCACCTTCGCCAGCCAGTTGCCCCAGGCAATGCCAACGCGCGTGCTGAGAATTCCTGCAGCCACGGTAAGCGCCATTTTGAGCAGGAAGATGGTGCGGGTGGCATCGGCGACGAAAAACACATTGCGCACGCTGGAAAGCGTGGGATCAAGGAAGTAAGCGAACTGTTGTGTCCCGAAGAACCAGTTGCGCGCTGCCGTAGACTGAACCAGGAAAGTTCCGAAAGGCCAGGTCACGGCCAGAAGCACAACCACAAACACAACCCCCTCAATTGCCGCCTGCGTCCACTTATTCCAATCCTTGATTCTGGGAAAGATCAGGTCGAGCACGAAGGCGGGAAATATGATCAGCACGGGAAAATGCAGTGAGACCATGTGGGTGACGTGCTGGTAGACGGGTCCCAGTTTGGGTTCGGCGGGAAACAGGGGCAAGATCCAGAGAGCGAGCAGAAAGAAAATGGTGTAGACGCCGGTGATCGCGGTCCGGGCCCAGCGGTAGCCGGAAGAGCGCGCAATGCCCTCCAGCATTACGCCCATGCCAACGGTAACGGTGAAATAAAAGACCGCGCTATGCGTGAGCACGCGGTTGGTGGTCTGGAGCTTGAACATCATGTCCTGGATGATGATGAAGCCGCCGGCACACAGCAGCAGCCGCTGGAGGTGCCGACGAAGAGCACCCTGCGCGCGGTTCATCTGTCCCAGAAGCAGAATCACGCTTCCCCACATGATTCCGGCAATACCCATAGCCAGCATGGAATGGGGAGGACTGA
>DATDGH010000299.1:0-2793 GCA_036522215.1 Candidatus Angelobacter sp.
GTCACAAATTATTCAATCTGGGTTTTTCTTCCGATGAACCGATGACCCGACGACCCGATGACCCGATTGCGTACGCTACCAATTTGCTTGCCAAAGAGTCACAGCTTGTTCAATCCGGCCTGCCCGTGGCAGGACTATTGCCTACTTCGTAAGTATCTGCTCCAGAAAATCCAGCGCCCGCGGATCGTTGGTCATGCCCAGCCAGCGCATGGCCTCCTTGCGGACCACGGGATTCTTATTGGTCTTGGCCACCGTGATCAGCAGAGGCACGCCTTCACCGTTCCTCATCTGCGCCAGGGCAAAGACGGCGCGCTTCTTGACCTCAGTCTCGGGGTCGTTCTCAATTGCCGCTGTGATCTGCTCGGCTTCTTTGCGACCGCCGATCTGGCCCATCCAGAAGATAGCCTGGCCGCGGACGCGCGAACTGGGATCATTCCGCGCCATGGAGATCAAATCCTGAATGGCCTCCGGCTCTTTGCTCTGGGAAAAGGCAAATGTAATTTTTTCGCGCAACCGGTCATTGGGATCGTCCTTGGCATACTTGCGCAGCACGCCAAGCCCTTTTTTGCCTCTTTCTATTCCCAGCCAGAAGACAACATGCTCGCGCAGGAATTCAGGTTTGTCCGGCTGAATCAATTTTTCCAGCGCCTGGTCGGCGGCGGGATCATCGTGCAGTGCAATTGCGGCGATCACGCTGTTGGCCACGCTCTTCTTCTGTCCAGCATCGGCAGTGGATGGCAGGAGCCCTGTGAGCAACTCCACGCTCTGGGCCGGATTCACATTCTCCAGCCAGTAGAGCGGCAGACCACCAAAATCGAGGGCGCAATCCGGAGTGTAATTGCGGACCCTGGTTACCTCCTTGCCCTCCACGCGATAGAGGACGAAAGAATAATGGTAGGGCTCGGGCGGCGAGCAGTCGGAAACGGTTCCGTTGAACGATCCGCCTTTGCTCGACTCCAGCTTGCATCCCGCGCAGCATCCATTACCGTTGTTTCGAACCCCATCCCAGGAATCGAAGCAGCACATGGTGCGTTCTTTGGCCGTGGCCGGAATGCGATAGCCAATCCAGGCCGGCCCTTCCTGTTTCTGCACAATGCCGTCGAATGCGGATTTCAATCCTCCGCTGGCGGAGAGTTCCTGAAGCTTGGCATTGGTGACATTTGGCTTCTGCGCCGCACACACTAAAGAGAGGACGAGTATCAGGACAACGATTGCTGCTTTCCGCATAATGAACTCCCGTTAAAGACGTATCAGTCCCGCCCTGCGGGATCGGTGGTAAGGGTCATTTGTTCAGAATTTCCATCATGTACTCATTGGCCTCGGGAGAGCCCATGATGGAAAGATTGCGAACCAGCTCCTTCTTCAGTTCCGGGTTGGTTTCTTTGCGCGCCAGGGCAATCATGTCTTTGGCATCTCCGTGAATAAACAGGGCGCGGATGACTTCCTTTTTGGTGGAAATGTCGGCATTTGAGTTGTAGATATCACTGAGCGCCGGAAGGGCTGCTGAACCGCCAAAGATTCCCACATTCTGGATTGCTCTGGCACGGACTCTGGGGTCGGTTTCCGTCTTCGCTATTTCAATCAAGGACTGCGCGTCGCCGGCCACGCCCATGGATTGGAGTATGGTTTCCTTGAGGGCTGCATCCGTAGTCTCTTTGTAGATTTGCCGCAACTCCGCCCCTGCTCCCATGGGACCAAGCTGGCGGATGCCCTCCCGCCGCAGTTCCGGCGAACTCTCCTGCTTGATGATGGCCAACAGTCCTTCCTTGTCGCCACTGATGATGAAGGACCGCAGAATCTGCTTCTTCACTTCAACACTGTTTGAAGCCACGTAGATTTCCCGCAGCGCCTGGCCGTTGCGATGGCCGCTCACTGCGATCCAGCGAATGGCGTGGGCCTGCAGTTCAGGCTGGGTATTGCCTTTAGCTATCGCGAGCAATAGCTGTTGCGCCTTCTCAGATTTGTTCTGCGTCAGCACAAAGAGAGCGCGGTCTTTGACTTTGAAAGATGAATTGCCCTGAAGCACTTTTTCCAGAGCGGGAAAAGCCTTTTCCGGATCGGAGTGCATGAGGGCTTCGATCGCATACAACTTCATCTCATCGTCGGCAATGCTTTCCGGACTCTGCGGCCGGATTTCCATTTCCAGCGTCCGGGCCTGATTCAGATAAGAACTCCGCGGATATTCTTTCCGGAGCTGGGCGATAACAGCCAGCGCTTCCTCAGCGCGGCTATTCTTTTCGAGAGCGTAGGCCTTCCAATAGAGCGCTCCATCAGCCCGGCGACCCTTCATCCTGGCCACCTGGTCAAAACCGCTGACGGCGGCATCGTAATCGCCATTGCTCAAAGAACCATTGGCGCTTGCGTAAAGCTCATCTTCGTGCGAGTTGGCCTTTTGCGCGCTCTGCGGGTCGAGAAATCCTGATGCCGGAGTCCCCGACTGCGCCGGCGACAATAGGGGCGCAAAAAATGAGAGTAGAGATAAGAGAAAAAGCCACAGTGTACGTTTCATGTTGGTCATAGCCTTTGGTTAGCGGGATTTGCGTTTGGCTGATTTGCCGGCTGCGAAACGGTTGATCCCACCACGTGAATCTTGAACAGCAAATCCTCTGACTGAATTCGGCGGCGGATCTCCCTCACATCGCCGGCGGTCATCGCCTCCGGACTGTTCGCCACCTCCGTGAGCACGCGCTCCAGCTCGTCCAGCAGATTGGATACGGCGGGATTGCCATTTTTCTGCGTGCTCACGCGATACAACCGGTTATCGTCCAGGAGATTACGCGCCTGCTGCCGCTC
>DATDGH010000300.1:0-1649 GCA_036522215.1 Candidatus Angelobacter sp.
GGAGCTACCCAACGAACCCTCGCAGCCCTGCAGCCACTGCTGAAAACGGGGACGTCGCGGTCATGAATCCGGTCTCAGCGCCATTTGCGGCTGCCGTGTGGCTTAGAAACAAGCTTTACGATCGCGGTACCTTCAAAATCAATAAACTCTCGCGGCCGGTAGTGAGTATCGGCAACATCTCATTTGGCGGAACTGGAAAGACCCCTCTGGTCATCACCCTGGGAAGCCTGCTGAAAGAACGTGGAATTGAGTTCGACGTTCTCTCCCGCGGCTACGGCCGCAAGTCGAAGGAAACCATGATCGTCGATCCTGAGGGCTCGCCAGATCAATTCGGCGATGAGCCTCTGCTGATAGCGCGCAAGCTGGGCGTCCCGGTGATCGTTGGTGTCGACCGATATCAGGCCGGCCTGCTGGCGGAAGCGAAATTCCCTCAGAGCAAGCTGCACATGCTTGACGATGGTTTTCAGCATCGTCGCCTGCATCGAGACTTCGACATCGTTCTGGTCTCTGATGAAGATCTGGAAAACACAGTGCCGCCGCTGGGACGGTTGCGCGAACCAGTCTCGGCCTTGCGCCGAGCGGACGTAATCGTGCTCCCGGGTGCCACGACCGTTGTCCCGCCACCACTCCCAGCCTGGCGAACCCGCAGGAACCTTCTTTTCATCGTTCCCATGAGCCGGGTTGTCGCCTTCTGTGGCATTGCCCGCCCGCAGCAATTTTTTACCGGGCTCAAGAGATTGGGCATGGAAGTGGCGGACACTATTGCCTTCCCTGACCATCATCGTTACCGGCAAAGCGATATTGACCGGCTCTTGCGGGCCAAGACTCGCACCCACGCCCAGGGATTTGTTACTACCGAGAAAGACACTCTCAACCTTGGCGCTCTGGTCACTCAGCTGCGAACCTTCGAAACCGCAGGCCTGGAATTAGAGCTGGAGAACCCGTCCCAGGCGTTGCAAACCCTGTTGCATACTCTTGAGGACCGTTGCGGATACCGCTTCTAGCTCCGCCATGAGACAATTTTTATTCCGGCAATGCAGAAGAATTCCAAACCGGCGGACCGCCTGGTCAGAATCATTGACGAGTTCCCCAAGCTGACTATCACTGTCTTGGGTGATCTGATTGCAGATGAGTTTATTTATGGCGAGATCGCGCGTGTTTCGCGCGAGGCTCCGGTGCTCATTCTTCGCCATCGCGACCGGGCTGTAGTACCCGGTGGGGCGGGAAACGCTATTTACAATCTTGCCGACCTGGGGATCACGGTTCTACCCGTGGGCGTGACTGGCGACGATGAGCCTGGCCGCCTGCTTCTGAGTGCTTTCCGAAAGAAACATATTTCCATCAGCGGCATCCGCAGGATCAAAGGACGTAACACTGTAACCAAGACTCGGTTCCTGGCCGGCATGACTCATTCAACCCGGCAACAGGTCATCCGCGTGGACCGCGAGCCGGAAACTTCTCTGGACCAGGCCGCTGTGCATGAGTTGATCTACCAGACTCGCGGTTACGTGCGCGCCTCAGACGCCCTGCTACTCTCTGATTACGGTTATGGTGCGGCCACGCCAAACATTTTCGACCGCATTCGCGGCCGTGCTTCACTCAGTTCCATCCCCATCACCGTGGATTCACGCTATCGTACCCTGGCCTAC
>DATDGH010000301.1:0-3126 GCA_036522215.1 Candidatus Angelobacter sp.
GGATCTTGTGAAGGAAGCCATCTTCGACGTCGAATGATTTTCCGCCAAGACCCGGGGCCAGTTTGGCGCCGTGGAGGTCAAAAAAAATGCGGTCAGGATGCGGCACGCGCCCAGCTTCATACTTGACTTCCTGTTCCAGATCGATGGCAACGCGCGTGTAATCTCCTGTGGACCAGTGCCGGATGTTGGTGAGAAGCGGCAAACGGTGGCGGTCGTTCTTTGCTTCCTTTGCTTCCTGGGGCGGCTCTTTTTCTTCGCCAGCGGACTTGGTCTTAGAGTCGTTTTTTGCCGGTTTGTTTTTAGCCTGCAGTTCCTGTTTGGCAGGAGAGTCGATATTGTCGATCTCGTCGCGCGCGCGCGCGGCCATGCTGCTGTTGGGATAGTGCTTCAGGAAATCCTGAAATATGTTTTTGGCCTGGACGCTGTCATCGAGATCATCGCGATAGATTTGCGCGATAGTAAACAAGGCTTCCACGCGGTACTTGCTTCCTGGATACTCGCGGCGCAGGAACTCCAGTTGCCCGATTGCGTCCTTGAAACTCTTAGGATCGCCCAGCACGCGACCCTGTTCTTCCAGCAGCTCGGCTACGGCCAGCACGCTGAGGTCAGCTTTATTAGAAGTGGGCGCGGTGTGATAGACCTTGCGGTAGGCGTCCAGGACCTTGTCGTAATCGCGTCGCTCGCGTTGCGATTCCGGCTTGCCATTCAGGGATTCGCGCAGGCGTTGCGCGAGCTCAAATTGGGTGCGGGCAGCCTCTTTTTTTTGTTTGACGGTGCGCGCAAATGCGGGCGCGGGAAGAATGCTGACGAGGCAACCAAGAGCCAGAACCCACAGGAGAGGGAGGGAGGTTCGGGTCAAAATTCCGTTTCCAGGTTTCATTCAAACTTTCTTCAACACTATCTGTAACCCGGAAACAGAGCATCTCACTCGTTGGAGTAGACGGTGTGTCCTTCCGGATCACGCGATGTGCGAATTTGCGAGGCCAAAGGTCTGCCTGATCCGCCCCAGTACAGCCCAGTGATCTTTCTGACGTAGTCACGGGTCTCGCGATAGGGCGGAATGCCGTTATTCTTCTGTACGGCGCTGCTGCCTGCATTGTAGGCTGCCAGGGAAAGCTCCACGTCGCCGTTGTAATTGTCCAGGAGTGACTTGAGATGGCGCACGCCGGCGTCCACGTTCTGTTCAGGATCGAACGCATTGGTCACGTTCATGGATTGAGCGGTGCGCGGCATAAGCTGCATCAGCCCCATGGCTCCCTTGCGCGAAACCGCGTGAGGGTTGAAATTGGACTCCACTTTGATTACGGCACGCACCAGGTTGGGGTCCACACCATGACGCGCAGCCGCTGACTCAATGGCGCTGTCCACGGACTGGGAAGTAATCAGCCGTCCGCGGACCAGATCGGCCGTATCCGGACGAGCGGGTTCAGATACTCTGAAAGATGCGTTGGTGAGCGGAGCGGCTGCCACAAGATTTGTTACTTCTTGTGCGGCCCGGCGAGCAGCCTTGATTTGCGAGGGCGAAGTCGCAGGCACCGGCTTCCAGCGACGCTCGGCCTGGCTCCAGTAAACCAGGTTGCGGTAGCTCGGCCTGGTTGCAGGCTGGGACACGGGGTGGGGCTTGGTCGATTCTTCAGTGTTCACCCAGACCATCCGGCCGTTCTCGTCGGGAACCGCCGTCATGCTCTGCTGCGCCCGTCCCTGTAAACTCGTGACCATAAACAAGATGGTCGCCAGCGAGGTAAGTAGGTGTTTTTTCATTGGCTTAACTGCTTTAAATATCACCTTTGCCCCGGTCAGTGCTACTGACCGAAGTACCAGACACCTTTACCTCAATCTGCCGGATCGCTTGCGAGAATAACCAGAGTATCAGGATTATATGCCGGTTCCAGACCAGGAGCAATCGGCGAAAATACGGGCGAACCGCCTATCTAACCCCAGGAATTCCGGCAGAAGCGGGGGAATCGGGTGCCGCGCATGATCTGGTGATCGGAAAAGCCAAACTAAACTTTAGCCGCGAATGAACGCCAAAAAAGGCGAATTTAGCCAGTTCACAGGCTGGGTTCCACGAATCTATTGGCTGATGGTTTGACCTGTGGTGGATGGTTGATTACCGCTGAGGAGCGATTCGACCACTTGATATGCCGAGTCGAGAGCAGCTCTCAGATGTTCCGGATTTTTTCCGCCTGCTTCCGCCTTATCGGATCGCCCACCCCCTTTTCCACCGACTTTTTCGGCAATGGGAGCAATAACTTTGCCCGCAGGCAATCGACCCTCGACGTCCGGAGTCACGCCGACGATGATGGCAGCCTTGCCATCCAAAACGGCACCTAGAACTACAACCCCGGTTCCGAGTTTATTGCGGAGATTATCCATCAGGGTCCTCATCTGATTGCGGTCCAAGCCTTCGGCTTCCTGAACGAGAACCTTGACTCCTCGAATATCTTTTGGCCTGACCACACCAGATGCGGCTGACTTCATGCGCAGTTGTTCCAGCTCTTTTTGCAGCTTTTTAATCTCGGCTTCTTTTCGCTCCAACTCGGACCGCAGTGCCTCCGCCGGGGAGCCGGCCTTTTGGGCCTGGGGGACCAGGGCAGCTACCACGCTCTCAAGCTGATGGTCCTGGCGGAAATGTCGTAGCGAGCCTTCACCGCTCACCGCTTCTACGCGGCGCACGCCGGAGGAGACGCTGCCTTCATTCAGGATCTTGATCAGACCGATCTGGCCGGTTGCCGCAGTGTGAGTGCCGCCGCAGAGTTCGGTGGAGAAGTCACCGATTTTGATCACACGCACGCGCTCGCCGTATTTTTCTCCAAACAGCGCCATGGCCTTGTATTCATTGATGGCAACGTCAATGGGCACGTCCTCAATCACCTGCACTTTTTCATTCTTCAGGACCTCATTGTTGATGAGGTCTTCAATGTCCTGGAGTTCCTCGTCGGCTACGCCGGTAAAGTGCGAGAAATCGAAGCGCAAATGTCTGGGATCTACCAGCGAACCCCTCTGTTTCACATGCCTGCCCAGCACTTCCCGCAGGCCGGCATGAAGCAGGTGCGTGGCGGTGTGGTTGCGCATGATGGCCTGGCGAGCCTGGCTGCTCACCACAGGTATGACCAAATCACTTCG
>DATDGH010000302.1:0-11648 GCA_036522215.1 Candidatus Angelobacter sp.
GAATACGATCAATTTGGAATGCGGGAGAGATCTCCAGGATCACCTCAGAAACCCGCTCCTTCATGGATTTGGGGACACCCCGAAGCACGGCGTCACCAGCTTTAACCGGGGTCAGGTCAGGCGCCAGAGCCAGCCCCTCCAGTTCCTTCTCCAGTTTGGTTTTGCCCAGCAGGTAACGCAGAGGAGAGCGGATGTCGTCGAGGTTCTTAAGGGGCGTCTTTCTGGCCTGCCGCTCACTCGGAACATAGAAGAACGCAGTATGAGAGTCCGTAAGGAACAGTTTTTGGCGCGGCTGCTTGTACTCCCATCGCATCCGGCCCGGCTTTTTGAGCCAGAGAGTGCCGCTTTCGGTTCGCGCCACGCCCGGTCCCTGATAAATCTCAGTGAAATCGGTTTTGAACGTTTTGAGGTTGTTGTAGTGTGCGTCTGTGCCGTGCGCGATTTCGACAACGCTGGCCGCACTGCTGCACAGAGGAAAGACAATCAGGATGGCAACAAATAGTGTCCAGGCTGGTTTCATTGAATCAATTCTAAGCCGTATTGATCCAGCCTGCTTCTCCGCAGATGCTCCGATC
Organism: Candidatus Angelobacter sp.; assembly: GCA_036522215.1. Classification (GTDB taxonomy): domain Bacteria; phylum Acidobacteriota; class Terriglobia; order Terriglobales; family Acidobacteriaceae; genus Angelobacter. The sequence goes on from DATDGH010000302.1 coordinate 576, forward strand.
AATGCGACTTTTTCCATTCCGGCGGAGTGCCCTGGGTAAGGAAGGGAATGCTATCCGGGTCCTCTACCTGGACGGTTCCATCCGGCATGAGCTTATAAGGCTTCTCCGTCGGATCCAGAGGCACCTGCGCCAGAAGTCTCTCATGCATCATCTCATACCAGTTTGAAGGCAGGCGTCCTGTCCTCTGCTGGTACATTTTGACCCGCCGTTCCAATTCGAGTACATCATGGTCTGCACGCAAGCCCTCAATATGCTGAAGGGCATTCTGCTTGACCATTTCATCGCTGGTCGTTTCATAGAGCCTGGTCCACAGATTCAGAGCAGTTTCAGGATCGTTGGCGCGCTCGGCCATGCTGGCCGCCATGGTCTTCATCCAAATGAGCGATTTTGGGTTCTCAGATCCCTTTTCGAATGCCTCCTGCGCCGCCTTGTAGTCTTTGCGGTCGAAGAATTGAATGCATCCCAAAGTGAAATACAGCCGCCAGTAATCGGGATTAGCCCGTATTCCTTTCTCCACGAGTTGCGCGGCCTTGTCGGGCTGTCCTGCACCCACCGGAGGCCTTTGTGACAGAAACACTGATCCGAATTCATAGGCCACGATCAGGTAGGGATCGAGATCGGTTGTGATGTCGAGCAGAGGGTAAAGGAGGTCGTAGCGCAGTGTTGGTTTGCGGGTTTGCAGTTTTCGGCCGTAGTACTGGACAGCCCGCGTCCAGTAGATATCGGCAAGCAACCCGGAATAGCCCAGGCTCATCCGCTTCAGGGCCCTGGATGACGGAATAAATAACACCTCTTCCAGCGTTGCCTCCTGGCCGCGTGCCTTTTCTACCCCGTTCAGCGATACGACGGAGCCGGCAAAGGCTGCTATCAGCAGCGCGGCAATCGCGATGGTTCTGCCCGGTGTGATCATTTCAAGTTGCGCCGCTCAAAGATCAATATGGCCCCGACGGTCGCAGTTAACGAATAGAGCAACGCGTAGAGGGTGTTCATGAGGATGAGCCTGCCGCTCACGGCTTCCGAATGGGCAACCTGGGATATGACATTCAGTGCGGAGAAATTCGGCACCAGATAGGCCGCTGCGGTTGTCAGCCACTTGGTTGTTCCAGTGGCCAGGGCGGCGAAGTTTCGCAGGTCTTCGGCGAAGGTGCCAATCGCAAACAAGGCAAAGGAGAAAATGGCGGCCAGAATGGGACTGGAGAACGACGAGAAGAGCAGCGTAATTGCCGTCACGATAAAAAATTCGAGGATGATGAAGTAGATTGCGACCAGCAGGGCAGCATCGTCTTTGCCCAGTCCACGCGAGACGGCGAGCAACGCCAGATAAAAGCCCGCGGTCATGAATGCCGCGTTCACAACCAGGGTCATGAGCAGCCCCAGATACTTCCCGGCTATGAATTCCCATCGCCGGGCGGGGCGGGAAAGGATGGTATAGAGAGTCTTCTTTTCGATTTCCTTGGAGACCAGGCCGATCCCGATGAAGATGGCAATGATGATTCCAAAGATGGAGATGGCGCTGAGCCCGACATTCACCAAAATCAGTTTTTCCACGCCGATCGAGATTTCTCCGAACAGCGGCGCGGTGGCCACCAGCAGCAAGGCAAAGACAACCAGGTTATAAAGCACCCGGTCACGCACGGCTTCACGGAAAGTGTTGAAACTGATCGCGGAGAGGCGGGCAATCATGCTTTCACCTCTTCCCGCCCGGAGGTGTGGGCAACAAAATAGTCTTCCAGAGTGCCCAGGATGGGCGTGAGAGATATTACGTGCGCCCCCTGCTGCCGCAATTTTTCCAGCAACGCATCCGTTTGATCACTAGCGACCAGGCCGCGCACGATGTCGCCGGTTATGCGCTCCTCGGAGATTAAGCCGGAAACGCCAGCCACGGCATGCGCGCCGCGCCACACCACCTCCGTCTTGCCTGCGCTTTTTGAGGTAAGGTCTTCCACCACTCCGATTCCTCGCAGCTCTCCCTTGTGAATGACGCCGACGCGGTCGCACAGCGACTCCGCGTCCGACAGAATGTGGGTGGTTAAAAAAATAGTTTTGCCTTCGTCCTTCAGGCTCACCAGCAGTTCACGCACTTCGCGGCGACCAATGGGATCCAGACCGGACATGGGCTCATCAAAAAACACCAGCTTGGGGTCATGAACGATGGCTTGGGCAATGCCAACCCTCTGGAGCATGCCCTTGGAAAACTTGCGCAGCTGTTTGGAGCCGGCATCTGCCAGGCCTACGCGTTCCAGCAGCATGGGTATCCGCTTGTGCCGCTCGTCATCCAGCACCCCCGAGAGTCGCGCGTAGTAGTCCAGCAACTCCGCCGCGCTCAGGTAATCATAAAAATAGGGTTGTTCGGGGAGGAAGCCAATTTCTCTTTTGATCTGGGGATCGTGGAAATCGTGGCCAAGAATTCTGGCCGTACCTGACGTAGGGAAGATGATTCCCATCAGGAGCTTCAGCGTAGTCGTCTTGCCGGCGCCGTTGGGCCCGAGAAAACCAAAGCTCTCGCCCTCATTGACCGTGAGGTGCAAAGGCTGTAAAGCAGGCTTCAGCGTTTTGCGCCAGAATCCCGTAGGATAACTTTTTGCCAGACCTAAAATTTCAAGTGCTGCCATGGTGTGTAAAACTTTTTTTGGGCTATTACGGAATTTACTTAATTCACTCGTGAAAGGCAAGATTACCGGCGCGAGCGGGTAAACTCTGAAAGCACTTGCCAATAAAAAAGGGGACATGGCGTTTACCTTGTCCCCTTTGGGCTCGTACCCTCCCCCAGGTACTTGCCGAATGGAAGTTTAGAGTGGGCCGAATACCTGGCAGGCTGACACCGTCGTCAGAGCTGCCGTGGGAGGAGCTGTGCCACTTAAAACGTTGAAGCGGACTACGCCGTCGCTGGCGGCGCAGAAATCCTGTACTCCGAAATTTGCTCCCAGCGCAGTAGCGAAGGATACGTAATCAGTGGTTGCGGGAAATGCTCCGATTCCTGTGATGGTGTACTGGTAGTTGTCCTTAGGGCAGGTAGCAGCCTGGCAGCCTAAAACCGCATCCAGCAGACAAGCAGCTGTGCTGGTGCCGCCGGTGGCGGGACAGGTACCGGCCGCTGGTGGTCCGAGCTTCGCCAGCGTATCGGCAAAACCGCCGCCCGCGCCAAAGTAGGTGATGGAAAACGTATGCTCAGCGCTAATGATTGTGCGCGTGTTGGCTGCGCCCGCAGCTTGGTTGGCGGCCTGTTTAGACTTCATTAAGTTAGGAATAGCGATCGCCGCGATGATCAGAATGATGGCCACCACGATCAACAGCTCGATCAGTGAAAAACCTCTCTGTTTGCGCATTCAATTCTCCTGAAAACATGTCTTGGTAGAATCTCGATCCTGGTGTTCGTTCCCGGATCATTGCAGAGTGAGTTTAAGTGCACCCCGGTAGCCACTTAGGAAAGACTCAACAAAACCTTACATTGCCGCTAACCCCCACCCCATGAATGGATTAGATTTTTCCAATTCCGCCTGCCAGCTATCAACATGCTTTCCCAAGTGCTTCAATGACATTTTTTGTCAAGGAGGATGACAAAATCAGTCGTAATCCGATACAACTCTGGGGAAGGAAAAAAGGGCACGGCGTTTGCCGTGCCCTCATTGGGCTCGTACCCTCCCCCAGGTACTTGCCAAACCCTAGTTTAGAGCGGACCGTATGCTTGACAGAGTGAAACCGTGCCGAGAGCTGCAGTGGGTGGAGCTGTTGCGCTCAAAACGTTAAAACGGACTACGCCATCGCTTGTGGCGCAGAAATCCTGTTTCCCGAAGTTGGCTCCGAGCGCTGTAGCAAAGGTGATGTAGTCAGTGGTTGCGGGAAAGGCTCCGACTCCTGTGATGGTGTACTGGTAGTTGTCCTTATTGCAGGGAGAAGCCTGACAGCCCAGGACGGCATCCAGCAGACAGGCAGCTGTGCTGGTACCGCCGGTGGCGGGACAGGTACCGCCCACAGGTGGTCCGAGTTTGGCCAGCGTATCGGCAAAGCCGCCGCCCGCGCCAAAGTAGGTGATGGAAAATGTATGCTCAGCGCTGATCATGGTGCGCGTGTTGGCCGCACCTGCAGCCTGGTTAGCGGCCTGTTTCGATTTCATTAAGTTGGGAATGGCGATCGCCGCGATGATCAGGATGATAGCCACCACGATCAACAGCTCGATCAGTGAAAAACCTCTTTGTTTACGCATTCGGGTCTCCTCTTAAAAATGTTCCGTTTCAGATTTGTGATGACTCCTCAGAGCCTCTCGGGCTGATGTAGTTGCATCCGGATGGCCATTTTGCCGTCCACCTGAACCAACGCCTCCTCGCCGCTAAAGCGTGGGTTGTGAATAGCTTAGCTGGCTTTGCACCTGCGCCTGATACAGCCGAACCGGCCCGTTACCAAATCCAGTGACATTTTCTGTCAGCGTCATGACAATTAGTGCCGAAGGTTGGGATGCCTCTATAAACAGAAAAAAAGGGACACGGTTTTCCGTGTCCCCCTTCGGGCTCGTACCCTCCCCCAGGTACTTGCCAAACCGAAATTTAGAGTGGGCCGTATGCCTGGCAGGCTGACACCGTAGTGATAGCTGCAGTAGGTGGAGGTGCGGCATTCAAAACGTTGAAGTGGACTACGCCATCACTGGCTCCGCAGAAGTCTTGTTGTCCGAAGTTTGGTCCCAAGGCTGTTGTGAAGGCTACATAGTCGGTGGTGGCGGGAAAAGCTCCGATTCCCGTGATCGTATGTAGATAATTGTCGCGATTGCAGGGTTGAACCTGACAGCCCAGATCACCATCCAGCAGACAGGCAGCGGTGCTGGTACCGCCTGTAGCGGGGCAGACGCCTCCCGCAGGTGGTCCGAGCTTCACCAGCGAATCGGCAAAACCGCCACCCGCCCCAAAATAGGTGATGGCAAACGTATGTTCTGCGCCAATGATGGTGCGGATATTGGCCGCAGCCGCAGCCTGATTAGCGGCCTGCTTGGAACGCATCAGGTTGGGAATGGCGATCGCCGCAATGATCAGGATGATGGCCACCACGATCAGCAGTTCGATAAGTGAAAAACCCTTCTGTTTCCGCATCCAGTTTCTCCCGTAAAATGCCTTTTCTCAAAAACCGTCTTAACTGAAGAGCCTGCTCACGTGAACAAAAGTAGTGCAAACCGAGGGCCATCTTTCAAGGTCAATTTAAACCCCAGGTCCCGGAGCTAAGTCCTAATGATTGAAGCATTTGGCCGTTTGTGCTGGATCCGGAGGAACAACATCTCGGGGATCCTGCGATAGGGTGACGTTTTATGTCAATAGGGTGACAAAAAACCAAAAAGAAAAAAGGACGTGGCCGCACTGCCACGTCCCTGTATTTTGCTGGAATCCGTTTAAATTTTTATAGCGGTGCAAACGGCGCGTTGGTGCAACCATTCGTAGTATTGACGATGGGTGATGGTGGAGCGGCGGCAGACTTCTGCCACCGGACCACGCCATCGCTGGTGGAGCAGTAATCCATTAGTCCCGCAGTTGCGTTGACTGGAGTAGCAAAAACCACATAGTCGTTGAATGGCGCTGCCGCCGGGATTCCGGTGATAGCGTAGCTGTAGTTGTCCTTGTTGCAGAATCCCCCGGGTGCGCCCGCGGCGCATCCCAGCGAGAAGTCAACCATGCAACCATTGACGGTGTCAGGGTGTGGCGCTGCACAACTTGCCGCGCCGGGTCCCAGTTGGAACAAACCGCCGGCATAACCGACCGCAGGAAAAGTCGTTGAAAAAGTTGTCTCCGCGCCGATGAGTGTGCGGACATTTGCGGCGGCAGCGGCCTGGTTCGCTGCCTGCTTCGAACGCATGAGGTTGGGGATAGCAATCGCAGCTATGATCAGAATGATAGCTACCACGATCAGCAATTCGATCAGTGAAAAACCTTTCTGTTTACGCATTTAATCTCCTCTTCGAGTCCTGTCTCCTGAGGACTGGCGAGTCCCTACCACTTTTTTGGAGTCCACTCCGGAAATTCTTAGCCGCAGTTTGACAGCCATTCTCAGGCACTTTTCAGATCTCAAATCAGTTCAGTTAAATTCTTTAAACTCAGCAAATTGAAACCGCCTTACGGACTCAACCGAGAGGGGAGGCAACCGAACATATGTAGCATTGTAACGGAAAACTGACATTTAACGGAAAACTGACACAAAGTGTCAACCTGGGACAAAAAGTCGCTCTACGTTATTTGCAATCCGCTGTTAATGGTCTGCCCCATAGTCAGGTTGGCTGTAGAACTTGTCGATGTTGGCAAGGTCTTTGCGAATGAGCGCCTCATAGTGGTCGCGCAAAGGCACGGTGACGCGGTTCTTCAAAGCTTTTGGATCCTCTTCCAGATTGTAATAGAAGTTTCGGCGCAGGTTAGCATCCACCATGAACAAGCTCTTTTGATCTCCTGACAGTATGCCGAAAACCGGCAGATAGCTGGACATGAGGAAATAGTGATCAGGAGGCGTGTGAACCTGCTCTTCTGATGTGAGCGTAAACAGAGGATGCCCAAGCATGGCATCGTTCCTAATCGGCCGGTGCCCGAGGAGGTAGTAGAGCGTAGGAGTGATGTCGTGTAACGAGGTCACAGCTTGCGCATTCCACTTCAACCCGGACTTCAGCCGTTCTGGGATGTGGACGATGAGGGGAATGCGAATGACTTCAGGCGTCAAGTTGGCGACATGCGCTTCACGCCCCATCTCTCCAAGACTTTCGCCGTGATCAGCCGTCAGGATGATGATGCTGTTCTCATACAGGTGCTGAGCTTTAAGAAAGGTGACGAATTCTCCAAAGGTGGCGTCCACTTGCTCTACAGCTGAGGCGTACTTGTCGTTGAATCCTGGATGTGGCCTGACTTCAACCTGTTTGTCGTAGAGGCTCAATGAGAGTGTGTGCACATTCTGAGGTTGGGAGAAGGCAAAGATCGGCCGTTCGGGATCACTGCGTTTGAGGATATCGTCCTCAAGCTCTCGGATCACCGCCCCGAATTCCTTTTGTTGCCAGTTGGTGAGCCCGCTGCTCAGGATCGTGATATTTGACGACTTAGGCGTCAGGTCGGCAAGAATGGTGTCGTAGCTGATGTAGCAGTGGTATCCCTCGAGATTCAAAACTTTTTGCAGATTATTGACTTTATGCAGGGGCGTTGGGTTCATCAACAACTGAAACCCTGCCCAGATAGCTGGTTCGGCCAGACCCGTTCCTGCATATGGAGTGTATGCGTTGCGAAACACAACACTTTCGTTTGCGAACGACCGCATAGCGGGAGTGAAGTTGACATCAGGGTTATAGGGCGACACATAATCCTGGCGGAGCGCGTCAATCACAAACAGAAACACGTTTGGTTTGTTCGAACCCGTTGGGTTCAGCTCTGGTGTAAGCATGACCTCCGGCGCACGGACAGCCGCGCGTATATTTGCATGCCGGCTCAAGAAGCGATAAAAATCATCATAAGCCTCATCGTGAACGGCCGGTTTGAGCGCCTGCTGGATCAGAAAGAATGACGGGTCGTAATCAGCATATTGCTCCAGGGCGCCCACTTCCCCGCCACCAGCTCCGCGGGGAGAAAGCAGAACCGTGACCGCTGCCAGTTCCGAGATAACACCCAGCGAAAGCAGCAAGAGAAATGCAGTTTTGTAGGTCACAGGTTTGCGGGCAAAGCTCAAGAAAAAATAAAGGAGCAACACCCATATCGCCAGGGCCACCAGGCTGCCAATTATGTGCTCCCACTCTATAGCCGCAAGCTTGGTGACAAAGACATAAAACAAAATAACAACCAGCGACAAAATACCGGTGCGGTTCGGCCAGGAGTGCGCGCTGCTGAGAGCGGGAGCAACGCCGGGCTGCAGCGCGTAATGTTCTCTGCCTTTAAGGACCAAGCCGATGGTCAAGAGCACCGCAGACAGAGATACAACGGCTGCATAGAGATCGGCCAGATGGTTGTTAAAGGCCAACAACGGAAAGATGATTTTTCGGAGCAGGAAGGTCAACAAGAGCCAAGCGGCCAGCGACCTCATTGCCAATTGCGCAATGCTGGGATTGGGAAAGTGATTGGAAATGACTCTGATTCCCTGAAGGACAATGAAAAGGCCGACAAATATTGTCAGATGTGCGGCCAGGCTGAAGCCCAACCCGGCAATGGACAGGGGTTGACCTCCCGCAGCCAGCCGCATATTCGCCCACACAGAGTAGAGGAGGGAGGTGGCGAGCGCGGCCAGGAGGAAGGAAGAGAGCCGCAATGTGTTTACGATCTTTTTCTGCCGCGCCGCAGGCAGAGCTGTCGCCAGGTGAATGGCGGAAATCCACAGCAGCGGCAGCAGACAAGCGATCGCGTCAATGTAGCAGAGGATGGATCCCATCGGGGTTCGAACATTCGGGCCATAGAGCATGCTCCAACCAAAAGAGCTCTTCATCCCCCAGGAAAAGAAGAGCGCAAACCCTGCCACCATCTGCCCCGCCAGAAAAATTGTCGCCAGCCGCCGGGAGCGTTGTCCTTGCCGTCCCAGGTCAATGGTGACCAGGGCGCCCAGGAACAGTGGAAAGTAGAGTATCCACGCCATGTAGCCGCACTCTTGCAGCCAGCCAAAGAAGGGATTAGTGAGCCAGCCAAAAAAATTGAAAGTAATGTAACAAAGCGCCAGGAAAAGGGAATCGAGTATCAGCAGACAACCAAATAGGCCTTGTGCCGCCAGCTTGATCCAGAAAAGGGTGTGGGACTGCATCCGTATTCGTAGAATCGATCGCCTGAGTGAGACTGTGCCATTAAAATGGCCGGTCTGTGTATTCTCCATGGTCATATTAACGACGCCGGCTCAATCATCAGGATACGATTTCAGGAAGGTAACTACTCTCGCGTTGAGTTAGTTACTGCATGTCGACTGGCCGCGCCAAAGAATGGCCAAGCGATGTTGAAGTTCGTCCCCAATGGTTGGAAAACCACTCCAGTTCGGTTGAAATGGACGCTTCGGGGGAACGCCTTCTCTTTCGGTATCTTAGCATTACTATCGGCAAGGGTGGTTGACTGGCTGGCAATTCCAGACGTGCGTGAACTGAAGTAATCGGTAGTAACACATCGTTGCCAGTTTACGGAAGATTTGGGCTGCTCTCTCCGAGCTGTTCACCAATCAACCTGCTCACCAGTTCTTTCAGGTGTTCGCCCGTTTTCGGCAGCACAAAATCGTTTGCGCCCTGGGACCAATCCAGCTTGAAGCTGCTCACGCGGGCCGATATCCAGATCTGGTGTACGGGAGCATTGGGAGTGATGACGAATTCCCCCGGAGGCTCATCAAAGCTGATGTGTAGCGCTCCGGCGTTTTCTTCAACTTCCATCTCTATTTCGTCTTCGGCGCGTATGAGGCTCTGCTTCAAGGCCTCCATGGCCGCGTCTGCCCGTTGGCGAAATTCAATTTCGTCCATGCGTGAATTATAAACAGAGAGCGCAGATTGCGTAGAGCGTCAAGGCCCACTTTATTGGCCGCTCATCGATCGGAAATACGTGTGGACTTGTTCTCCCGGACTGGTTTCAGAGTAAGCCAGGACCAAGCCGGTCTTTGAATCAAAAGTGCAGACGAATTGCCATCCGGTAGCAGGATTCTGATAGCTGATGGTGGTGGCATCCCAACTCCGTCCACCATGAGAATAGGGGCCTTTGCCCACCATCGAATAACGTTCGCCATTCGGGCCTTTGATGGAAGCAAGCGGGTTAGCCGGATCAACCCAGAATTTACCGCTGAAGCCAGGCATATCGCTGGTGCAATCTGCCGTTGCCGTGCAGGTCCAGGCGTGCCTTTGTCCGATCGGCGTTCCCACAGTTTGAATCTGTGTGATGCCGGATACTTTGCTTCCGGACACGGAGGTCACGCGCGTGGTCATCACAACCTGGATGCCTTGGGAGAAGCGTCCATTGTTGACAAAGGCCGAGACGCCGTCGTAACTCACTACCAGACCAGGATGAACCCAGGCTGGATTTGTCGGACCATTCTGCCCGGTCACAGTTTTGAGAGAAAAAACGACCAGGATCAGGATGAGCAATCGAGTAACCCGCAAGGATTGCATAGCTCCCTCCGGGGGTTTTGATTTGCCTTTCAATTACCAACTTACCCAATTACCAAATCTTCGGAGAGCACGAAACTGTCGTCACGCCGACCGAAGCAGATTCGGCGTAAAGGCCGGCATAACGGCTAGAACGGGATGTCCTCGTCAGTGATGCCATGTTCCTGGGGGGCCCCTTCCTCGGCATGAGGAACCCGCTGGTCCATTGTGGCGGCGCTGCTGGTGCTGGCGCCCGCGCTGCGAGAGCGCCCTTCCCCTTCGCTATCGCCTCGCCCACCCAGCAGTACCAGGTCATTGGCAACGATTTCAGTTTTGTATTTCTTCTCGCCGCTTTGTTTATCTTCCCAACTCGAAGTCTGGAGACGCCCTTCAATGTAGATCTTGGAGCCTTTCTTCACGTACTCGCCCACAATCTCTGCCAGGCGCTGCCAGGCAACAATGTTGTGCCATTCGGTGCGGTCCTGCCATTCGCCGCTCTTGTCTTTGTAGCGTTCATTTGTGGCTACGCTGAACTTTGCCACCGGAACGCCGCTGGTAGTGTATTTGACCTCTGGATCTTTTCCCAGATTTCCAACCAGAATCACTTTGTTTACGCTTTTTGCCATGGGAGTCTTGTTCCTTTGAAGGTGTTCGCCACTATACCAGCGGCAACGTGTTTCTTAAAGTCGAATCAAACATGTGCTCCATAAATTTGATAGAGCATTATATAGACCACAACCCCGGTCACGGAGACGTAGAGCCAGATGGGAAACGTCCACCGGGAAAGACGGCGATGCCGGTCAAACTTGCCGCGCAATCCATAGGTCAAAGACAGTACTACCAGCGGAACTACGGTTGCCGCCAGCACCGTGTGCGAAATCAGAATTGTGAAATAGACCGGCCGCACCCACCCTTCACCGGGAAAATGAACGGACCCCACATGCGCGTGATAGTAAAGGTAAGAGATCAGAAAGAGGCTGGAGGTGACCACCGCGGTAATCATGCAGGCGCGGTGCAGCCGGACTCTTCGATTTCGG
>DATDGH010000303.1:0-2895 GCA_036522215.1 Candidatus Angelobacter sp.
ATGCAGTGGACGCGTCATTGAATGCGGAGTCGGTTGAGAGCGTGGATCAGGTTATCAGCAATTCAGCCTACCAGCCCCGGCTCCGCGCAACCGTGCTGGGGCTGTTTGCGCTGTTGGCAGTTGCGCTTGCCATAACCGGGCTATACGGAGTCACCAGTTACTCGGTGAGCCAGAGGACCAGGGAATTCGGCATTCGCGTGGCCCTGGGCGCAACCCGGGCCAATCTTGTGCAGATGATCTTGCGTGATTGCGCTGTGCTGATCGGCACGGGAATTGTCATCGGTAGCGGAGCCGCTTTGGCCGTGACTCGCTCGTTTGCAAACATGCTCTATGAAGTCAAGCCGGCGGACCTGCTGACCTATGTTTCAACCGCAGCGCTGCTGACGGTGGTCGCCCTTGCGGCTAGTTGTCTGCCTGCTCGCCGCGTAACCAATCTCTCTCCCAATGTCGCTTTACGCGAGGAGTAGTCAGATGATCTTCTCGAAACCAAATCAGGAGGGTATTTCAATGCGGGGATTCTCATTCCGAGTGTTGTTCGTGATGTCCTTCGCTTTCGCCATCCAGGTTCATTCTCAAACCACCTCGCTGCCCAGGTTCTCCGGACATGACCTGCGCAAAATAACGGAAGCCACGGTCCCTCCCCTGTATCCCGACGATGCAGTCAAGGCTCGTCAGACGGGAGTAGCTGTAGCTCTGGTGACAGTGACGGCGAAAGGGGATGTTTCCAAGGTCGACGTCTTGGAGGCCCCATCTTCCTCGATTGGAACGTCTCTCTCGGATGCTTTGAGCCAGTGGCGGTTCAAGACCGCGACCAGCAGCGGCCGTCCGACCGGCTATACGGGCAAAGTCACATACTATTTCGTTTTCCAACATGGTAAAGCGGTAGTTCTCAATCCTGACGAAGCACCATACATAGGTCGCTGGACGGCCAAAAATGCTCCAGCGAAGAGCAGATGACAGTGCGGACGTTCTTAATTCTTGATTTGTTTTGGTTATTTTCAATCTTGCTTTTATTTAATCTTATCTCTTGATTTTCCTGTTCACTGCGTTTCTCAGTGCCTCCGTGGCTCCGTAGTCTCCGTGGTGAGGTGTTTGCTTAAGTCCATAATGAACCAGAATTACCAAAATGGAATTCCCAAAATAAAACCATCAATTCATCCATCGTTCATGCTCTTGTGCGGTATAGTACGCAGTTGTTGGAGCCAGAAAGGAAGCAGTCATGAAACGCTTTTGCCTCGCTATGACTCTGCTGGGATTGGTCTTGATTCTCGGCGGTTCTGCATCGTCGCAGGTGCCGGTATTCGACCACTTCCTGTGTTACCACGTCCCCAACCAGCCAGTTCTGAATATCCCTCTCCGGCTTCAGGACCAATTCGACGCTCCGGCGGGAGTCTTTGAGAATATAGCCCAACTGCAGATCATTCGTTTTTGCAATCCGGTTACCAAGACCGTGAATGGAAGAACCTTTCCCATTGGCAACATCAACCACCACCTGACCATGTACCGTCTCAATCAGCAGCCAATCATCCCGCGGCAAGTGGTGATCAGCAATCAGTTCGGAAGCAATGTGCTGCTTCACACCGCCGATGCTCAGGTCCTGGCGGCACCCACCGGCAAAGCCTTGCCTCCCAGTCCGCCACCGCCGCCCTCTTCCGACCTGGACCATTACAAGTGCTACGCGGCGAGCGGCCCACAGGTCAACGTCGTGGCCATCCTGACCGATCAATTCATAACGGGTCTACGATTCCTGGTGGTGCACCCATTGTATTTTTGCAACCCAGTGGAGAAGATCAGGAACGGTGTGATCACGCCCATTCGGTTCCCTGGCAATCACTTGACATGCTATGCGCTCACGTCCCCGACTGTTCCCCCGAGGAACATCAACATCTTGAACCAATTCATCCACCCGCCGTTCCTGAATATCACCGTAAACAATCCGGACATGCTGTGCGCTCCCACAACCAAGGTGTCGTGGCACATGATGACGCTGCCGCCGGAAACGTCCAGTTCGGCGGGGGCGGAAGCCGCAAGCGCCGCAGGTAATAAGCAGTAATCAACCTGCGCAAGCCAAACCTTTTCACTACTGAGGTCACAAAGGACACTGAGAACTTCATAGGGCCTGAAGTCACATATTCCTCCGTGTTCCTTTGTGTCCCCGTGGTTAAGGCTTCGGCTTTCGCTCTATTCGCTTGAATTGGCTTTGCTTCGCGGTCTGGTTTTGCTGAGGCGGCGAAGACTTGGACTTGCTGAGCTGTTTTTGCCGATCATCTTGGACCCGGGAGAAGTTCCTCCGCGGCCCTCTGCGCCCTCCGTGGTGAAAAGATTTTGCTTTTGATCTTCGTGCGGCCTGTTGCCTATGGCCTGTGGCTTCCATTGCGTGCCTGTAAGTTAGGGACGTAGAATAACCCCGGCTAACGAAACCAAGGAGAAGCTCACAATGGCTACCGTTGAAAAGCCAGGGCAGGGCGCGAGCGACGCTCACATTGCGGTTCACTGGAAGGAAGAGGAGCTTTATTACCCGCCGAAGGAGTTCATCGAGCAAGCCAACCTCAAAGACCCGAAAGTGATGGAGCGGTTTAGCGAAGAGAATTTTCCCCAATGCTTTGAAGAATATGCCGAGATGCTGAGCTGGGACCACAAATGGCATACCGTCCTGGACACCAATGATCCGCCGTTCTGGAAATGGTTTGTGGGCGGGAAGCTGAACGCATCCTACAACTGCGTTGACCGCCATCTGGGGAAATACAGAAATAAAGCCGCAATTATTTTTGTGCCTGAGCTGGAAAATGAAGAACCCGTAGTCCTTACCTACCAGGAACTCTACAACCGAGTGAACGAGACGGCAGCGACGCTGCGCGATTTTGTGGGATTGAAGGCGGGCGACCGCGTCACCAT
>DATDGH010000304.1:0-2450 GCA_036522215.1 Candidatus Angelobacter sp.
GGATCTTGGGGCGAACTTGATCCCAATACCATTGGATGATCCGGCCGACAAAGTCGCAAGCTTGGATTCGATGGCTCAACCGACCACAGGATGCTTCGCTCAAAGGCCTCCTGTAGATGTAGTTCTAGTGCTAGACAAATCTGGCAGCATGGCCAGCACGAGAACTTTGGGGGGACCAAGCAGAATGGACGCGCTGCACACAGCTGTGAGCAATTTTGTGGGAGTTTGGAGTAGTCTTCCGCCAACCTCTGGCGACCAGATTGCTGCCGTAGTTTTTGACACCACGTCACCCACCAACCCACCAATGCCAATGTTTCCATTGTCACTAACCGACATGACTATGTCAGCGAACCAGACGACGGTTATCAGTGCGGTCGGTGGCGTTACGCCTGGTGGATGGACGAGCATTGGCGCAGGATTGAACCAAGCCAACCAGCTTTTCGCCTCCGACGGCCATAGAAAGGTCATCCTCTTGATGAGCGACGGCCAACAAAATACGGAGCCATTGGTGAAGGGTGATGGGGGGCTCTACTGTAATAACGCGATGGTATGCACAGCCCAAAATCCCCCAATTCCGCAAACTTGCACCGCCATGAATTCATGCCCGCTCTCGAACCACCCTCAGATCTACACGGTCACAGTTGGGCCAAGCGGGCAAGTTGACCCCTCGATCGCCCAGGCAATAGCAACCGGCTTCTACCTGAACACAGAGACGAACTATCCTTTGCTCAGTCCTTTCTTCCTTGAGCTGTTACAGAACTTCCTGAAATTCAACACCTACGAAACCGTGAGGATAATTTCCGAGCCCACGCCTTACTCCGCGATGGTCCCCATTTCTACCACCAGCTACAACGCCGTATTCAGCTTGATGTGGCCAAGCCAGGCGTTATTGCGGCTGACCGTAACCCCTCCCGGCGGAGGTAAACCAATTGTGCAGGAGAGCGGATCGGGCTTTATCTCCATTGTTCAGACACTGCCGCTGCCCGCACCGTTTGATCCAATGGGAGACTGGAAGATCAACGTGGAAGCGGTAAACCCGAACGTTACATCGACCGGGGTAACAACAACGCAGGGCGGTGTGCCTTTTGATCTTCATATCATGACCGATGACGCCGGAATCAAGACCGATCTGGCTGTAGTCCCAGGAGACTACAAGCCGGGCGACAAAATCCGGCTCCGAGCCAAGCTGACTCGGTTCGGCCTTCCGATCCTAGGTCTGGGATCTCACAGGGGGGACAAGATAGAGGCCGAGTTGATTCGTCCTGGGAAAAGTATTGGCGACATACTGTCCGAGAGCACTGAAAATGCCGACTCTTCCGGTTCAGATCCCCAGTCGTCGGCACAGGCCAAGTTGGACAATACCCTGCGGAAGGATCCGTCCAAACTGAAGCGCGAGAAAGTCCTTTCGGTAACCCTTTACGATGACGGCAAACTGGAGCACGGGGACGACGTGGCCGGCGATGGTATTTACAGCGCCCTGTATCCCGCAACACTACCCGGGCACTACAATTTCACGCTCGCCGCAGAGAGCGTGGCTCCGGATTCGGTGCGTTTCTCCCGCCAGCAGCTAAGAACGGTCTACGTGCGTCCATACCCCGATCCGGGCAACACTGACTTCAAGAGCAGCATAAACTTCGGTGGCAGAGGAGCCGACAACAAATTATCAATTGTAATGACTCCGCGCACCAAAGCTGGCGATCACGTGGGGCCGGGCTGGACAAATTATTTCTGGTTCACCGCCCCCGGCGTCCCTCCATTCAAAGCCAAGGACAATCTTGATGGAACCTACACTGCAACATTAGCTTTCACCGGAGCCAAGCCGCCTAAGGTCTCTGTTGCTTTTGAGGACGCCTTGGCCGTAATCGGTGATTCCGTAACATTCGATAATCTCCCTGCTAAGCCAACGGTACTGGTTGACCACATCCCAGAGCCGCCGGGTAAGCTCGCCATCTTTCTCGATCTCGGTGGTAGCATCCCACACGGAACTTTCAGCAATGCGTTCGATCGTGGTTTCAGTCTGAACGGCGGGCTAGAATACATTGTGAACCCTCACTTCTCGGCGGAAGGCATCTTCGGCTATCACCACTTCCCGGCTAAGATTGGGGGGGACGTCAACCTTTACCAATTCTCAATCAATGGGAAGACATACTTAACTACGGGCAAGATCCAGCCGTTCGTCAATGGTGGAATCGGCGGCTACAACTTCAGCCCCGGAACGACTAATTTTGGCGGCAATATTGGCGGCGGCGTCTTGTGCAACCTGACCTCCCGGCTGGGCCTGCAAGGGTCTTACAACTTCCATGGGGTCAATACTCCTGTGGCGGCAACCAAGTTTTCAACCTTTCAGGGCGGAGTTCGCCTTGTATTCTAAGGACGGAGAGGGACAATGATTTTGTCTGCGTACCCTAACCAGCAAACGGCAAAGATGGTTCCAAACTGGACTATAATGC
>DATDGH010000305.1:0-5991 GCA_036522215.1 Candidatus Angelobacter sp.
AGGCCGCGGATCGGCGTAGCCCTGGGAGGAGGATTTGCCCGGGGACTGGCCCACATCGGGGTCCTGAAAGTCCTGGAACAAGAAAACATTCCCATTGATTTCATCGCCGGAACCAGTGTGGGCTCTGTGATTGGCGCCGCCTACGCTAGCGGCGTCTGCGCGAAAGAGATGGAAGAGATTGCCGCGATTGTGAGATTCAGGGATTTTTCCCGCTGGACTCTTTCCCGGTTCGGACTCTTCAGCAACGACAAAATGTCAGTCTTCCTCAACAAGTCTCTGCGCTGCAAGACGTTTGAAGAACTGCGCATCCCGCTGGCGGTAACGGCGACGGACATTGTTACGGGCGAACCGGCAGTCTTCACCAGCGGAAACCTGATTGACCCAGTACGCGCAAGCTGCGCCTACCCAGGCATGTTCCTACCCGTCAACATTAACGGCCGCTTGCTGGTAGACGGCCTGCTGGCTCATGGCGTCCCGGCAGCGCCGTTGCGCGATATGGGTGCGGAACGCGTGCTTTCGATCTTCTTGAGTGCTCACTGGGTGCGGCCGAAGGGTCCACGCCACGTTTTTGATGTGATTGGGCAGTGCTTTTCTATTGCTCAGACAAAGATGTGTGGGCCATGGAAGGCGGCTTCGGACATCATTCTGGAACCCGCTATCGGAGAGTTTGGCTATGATGACTTTGCCCGGTCTAAAGAACTGATCCAGGCCGGGGAAGCGGCGGCTCGAGCAGCTATGCCGCAAATCCGCCAGTGGCTGCCGGAGGTCCGACCCACACTTGAAGCCTCGCCGCAGGGCGCAACGGTTCCTAATCCGGCTGCGCCGGCTCTAGCCAAATAAAGAATTGCCCTACAAGAGGTCGAAGTGAAATTTGGCCAGCCGGCCGCCCGCGGGTGACAAAACTTCCAGGACGCATCGATCGGTGATTGGCAGCTTCTCCACGTCGAAACTTACGCGATAGATACGCTCGTCCGAAGCAATATCCGCGGGAACACCTATGATCTGAACAGATTCTGGCTGAATTTCCCGCACCTCCAGACCGTGATAAGCCTTGAGGCGGAACTTCAACTTGAGCAGCAAGTCCTCAGGACGCTCTGCAATATTCACCGTGTCAGTGGGATCTACGAGAACAGTTTTACGCAACGATGCGGTAATGCGAAAACTGAAGTTCCGGGGAAAGTGCCTGATGGGCTCGCCATCCACGTTCACGATCCCCGCATTCACGCCCGAGGCGGTCTGTTGCGCGCCCTCCAATTCCGGGCATTCAATCAATCCCAGAAGAGAAACTACGGCCCCACCTGGCTTGACCATCAAGACTTCATAACCGGCAGGAGTGCTCCCATGGAATACGGGGGTGGTATGCCATGAGTCCGAGGCCGCCGGAGCGCCAATGGCAAAACTGATGGCACTGCCAAGAAGCCAAATGCTGAAGATCTTTACGCTTTTCACGGGACACCACCTCGACGGGCTGCTTCTGGCGCAGCTTGCCTGCGGCGTGTTACACATGAGGATTGGCAGTTGGGTGGCAGGCGGTCCCCACGTTAGCCGCTACATGTGAGAAAGGATTTTAGACAAAAAAGATGCTTCGCTTGCTCTGTATTACTGCCCATCCGGACGATGAGGCTGGAGGTTTTGGGGGCACTCTGCTCCACTACGCCCAACGGAGTGTGGAGACCTACGTCCTCTGTCTGACTCCCGGGCAGGCCGCTACCCATCGCGGCGGGGCCAGATCTGATGAGGAGCTGGCGCAAATGCGCCGCCGGGAGTTTGCCGCGGCCTGCAGAGTGCTTCGGGTGAGCAGCGACACAGTCCTGGATTACCCCGATGCCGGACTGGACAAGCAAAACTTTTATTCCGTGGTGGCCGACCTGACGCGCCGGGTGCGCGAAATTCGTCCGCAAGTGATCATGACGATGGGGCCAGATGGATCAGTTACGGCCCATCCCGATCATTCCATGGTTTCTATCTTCGGCACCATGGCCTATCACTGGGCCTCACGCACCAATCGCTTTCCTGAGCAGTTGCAGGCAGGCGCTACAGCGCACCGGACGCAAAAGCTCTACTACGGCACAGCCCTGTTTGCTCTCCGCGACCGGCAGCCTGTATCACCTTCGCCTTGCAGCGCGATCATTGAGCTTGGAAAAGAGGGACTGGAAACCAAAATTGCAGCTTTTAAGTGCCACACCTCACAGACGCCGCTGTTTCCGTTATTTGAAGAGACCATGCGTGGTCGAGGCTCACAGGAATTGTTTCATCTGGCCGCCAGCTCCAAGCCAAGAAAGTTAGAGATGGAGACGGACCTCTTCGCGGGAGTGACTGAGTGAGTAGGATCGGGTGATCCGGTGACCGGGTGATCTGGTGATCGGAAACCCAGATCTACTGATAGCCAGGCAGTGCCAAGAGCCAATGGCTATTTTGCTATCGGCTTAATGATCTCGCTCAAGATGTCTGGTTTGGATTCATCGCGCACCAGATGTGCGTATTGTTCGCCATCGTGGTAGTTGAGCGTGAAGGTTTTGTAGAAATCTCCATTGACAACCAGCAAATCCAGGCCCGGGCCATTGCCTTTGCCGGCCTTCAGCGCCTCGCGCAGGATGTCCGGAGTAAATCTTCTTCCGTTTACCGCCACCAGTTCCATCCCGGGAGCGATTCCGGCCTTCCAGGCAATGCTGTTCATGATTACGTCGTGGATTCCACCTTTGTCATCCAGAGCCAATCCAATGGAGAAGCGGGCATCGACGAAATGGCGGGTTTTCTCCGTATCTTTAGTCAGCTCGCTGGCGTTGTCGTCATAGACCAGCTTCCATCCACCATTGGTGATTCCGCCCAGCGGGGCGTCCGGGCCGTAGGTATCCAGGCGATCACGCAGGAACTTTCGCCAATCGTTGGGTACCACCTTGTTCAGGGTATCGACTATATCGTCAAAGGTGTAAGGAACAACCACAGGAGGACCGCTCTGCCCGCCGTGGAAGAGATGGCAAAAATCGTTCATGGATTTTTGCCCATTAGTCTTCTGGCGGATAACGGTGTCGGCATCGAGCCAGATGAGGAAGCCTTCAGGATAGTAATCCACGCTACGCCGCCAGCTTTCAAATTCAGGGGCAGCTCCGTAGAGAATCTGGGCCGCATCGGCCGTGTCTTGAAGGGGACGCCAAGAGCGTCCGGGAGTATGGTTAAGAGCAGCAGCCGTTTCCGCGGCCTCATCTAAAAATTGCTGTTTGTTCCAGAGGCCGCTACGAGCCGTAAGGATTTCTCCCAGATACTGTGTGAGCCCTTCATAGACCCACAAGAGATCGCCTTCCATGGGCTGCTGGTAGTCCGGCGTGGCCAGCCCTATGGGACGCCGATACTTACCGTTCCATGAGTGGGTCATCTCGTGGGGAAGCAGGCCAGCGGCGAGCCAGCGCTCATCGTCTTCAATCATTGTGCGCTCGCCTACGCGATCATCGCTGGATTCGTGGTGCTCCAGTCCAAAGTGAGCAACGTGATCGCTTAGAGTAAGCAGGAAGTGGTAATCCCGATAGTGCCGCGCGGTATACAGAGCGCCGGTTTCCGCGATGAGATGCTTGTATTCATCTATTACTTCGGCCGGCATTTGCAGAGCAGCGTCACTATCAGCGGCGATGTCAATGAAGTGCTGGATCGGCCCTTCAGGCGTGAGGGGAATGCGGCGGAAGTGTTTGCCCGCGATAACCGGCGAGTCTACCAGCTCGGTAAGGGAGACCATGCGAAAGTTGATTTGACCATCGCTTTCATCAATCACCGGCAACGCTGTGCCATACCGCCAGCCCTGGGGAAGCTTGAGGCTGGCGGCCACCTCAACGTCATCGCTCTTCTTGCCAGCCTGATAGAGCACCAGTTGGTTCCAGCTCAGGACGTCAAGCTGGGCCGTGGCCGATGCACCGGAAGAAAAACCTTGCGGCGGGGCAGGCATCACTAAATCAAGGCGCGCTTCCAGAGTCGCGATTCCCTGAGGCACGATGAGGTGAAACATGTACATGTCTTTGAGGTCGCGACGCCAAGTCAGCCTCTGGCTATTGGCGAAAAACTCTACCCCGGTCAAATCAACGATTGGACCGGTTGGACCATGCTCGCCCGGGATCCATTCGGGATAGACAAGCTTGAGTTCTCCGGGCGCTACCGGGATCTGGAGTTGGGCATGAAGGATCTTTTCCGCCGCATGAGTAGCGTCCACTAAGAGCTTAGTGTAAGGCGGCACGGGGTCGCCCGTCTCTGCTTGTCGTTTCTGCTTGCTCTGGCCAGGAGCGGTAATTGAAGAAATGAGGGCAAGAAGGCAAAGACCAGAACGCTTTAGGAATGATGTCATCGACCTCTCCGAATGAGCGAATCAGATTAAAGAATAGGCAGGGGTTGTGCAAGTGGAAGACAAGAGGGCACAGCCGTCCTCGGCCACGGATAAACAATTATCGCTTTTTCCTGGAGGGTTTCTCACTTTCCGGCTGCGAGCCGGTTACGCTGGCCAGCACTTTATCAAAGGCCTCTTTGGCCGTCATCTCCTTGGCGCGACTTTTATTATGCCGATACTTGTGCTCATTGTCGCAAGTACGACAGCGCGTCTTAATCACCTCTTCACCAGCCATCACCACCACCGAATGATCGGTCGTCCGCTTGCAGCGCGAACAATGGTCGTCAATGTAGTCGCCCAATCGCATGCACCCTCCTTGTTCTGGCTATTCTGCTGCCAAAGTGGCTGCCTATACCAGACTTTTTGATCGTATTGCTTCCCTGATCGGGCCGCTTGGCATGACCGAGTTCAGGCCCAGCCGCGTGCCTGGAACAGCTCAACCAGGGCAAGCTGCCCTGCTCCCCAGTCGTTAACACCGAATGTTTATACGCCGTCTGCGATTCCTACGCCCGCAGGTAGAATCTATTGGACCGCGCAAGAAGATAAAGATGAGCAAAACTCTAAACCCGCCACCCGGAGGAAGTGAAGCTTTGATGTCCCGGGTGATCGAGCTTTCCCGCAAGAGCATGAACTCCCTGAATGGCGGCCCGTTTGCCGCCCTGGTGGCGCGCGGCTCGGAGATCATCAGCGAAGGCACAAATTCAGTGACCCTAGGGAACGATCCTACCGCGCATGCGGAGATTGTGGCCATCCGGCACGCCTGCGAAGCGCTGAAGACATTTCAACTTTCCGGCTGTGATATTTATTCCAGTTGCGAGCCTTGTCCCATGTGCCTGGGCGCAATTTATTGGGCACGACCGCGCGCGGTTTACTTTGCCAGCGACCGGGCAGATGCGGCCCGGGCCGGCTTCGACGATGCCTTCATCTACGATCAACTACCGGTTGCGCCTGAGAAACGAAGTATTCCCATGGTGCAGATGATGCAGGAAGCGGGAGCCAAGGTGCTGGTCGAGTGGAAGGCGAAGCCGGACAAGGTTCGATATTGATATCGGAGAACCAGATTTATCCCCGAGACCATGAAAGGTGATTGTGGCTTCCAGGCAACGCGGCAGATTCGTCACTTTTGAAGGCCTTGACGGTGTGGGCAAGAGTACCCAACTGGACAGACTGGCCTCCTATCTGCGCGAGCGCGGGCTGGAAGTAATTGCTACTCGTGAACCCGGCGGCACTGAGATAGGAGAAAAGCTGCGGGCGGTTGTGCTCAACTCGCGCACCGCGGGCCTTTCTCCCATGGCTGAGTTGGGAATGATGTTTGCCGACCGCGCTCAGCATATTGATGAAATGATCCTGCCGGCCTTGAGCAAAGGACAATGGGTGCTCTGCGATCGATTTACGGACTCCAGCGAAGCCTATCAGGGCGGCGGCCGTGAACTGGGCAGCGAGGTAGTCCTGCAACTTCACCGGACTCTGTGCCGGAACCTTCAGCCCGATCTGACCATTCTCATGCTCTCTGACCCGGAACACAGCGTGGCCCGCGCGCGGCGCAGAAACATGCAACAGACAAAACGCTCACAGTCAGATGAAAACCGTTTTGAAAGAGAGAATCGCGCCTTCTACAAACGCGT
>DATDGH010000306.1:0-6377 GCA_036522215.1 Candidatus Angelobacter sp.
TGGAGTGATACAGCAGCTTGCCGCCAATGGCGTGGTTAATCTTTCCGGAAGCGCGAGTGAGTTGGATCCGGTGCGCGAGCACATTCAAGGGCTCAACATCCAATCGATTCTGGCCGTTCCCTTGATGGATGGTGGAGAGCAGGCAGGCCTGCTGATCCTGGAGCAGTGCGAGCCCCGCCAGTGGCGGCAAACAGACATTATTGTCCTGAGGACCATCGCTGAGCAGATGGTCCTGGCCGTGAGCAATGCACGGCTGCGCTCGCTGATGAAGACGTTGGCCGTCACTGACGAAAAATCCGGCCTTCTCAAGCGCTCTTCTTACCTCGACGTCCTTCTATCTGAGGTGCGGCGCTCGCTTCAGCAACAGACTCCGCTTACACTCATGCTGCTTCACTTTGGGAAAGCTTCCGTACTGATCAAGGAAGTAGGCGAGCCGGCGCTCGAAAGCATGATGCAGCAGATTGGACAGACCCTCTGTTCGCACGTTCGCCAGAACGATGTAGCTGTACGCTACGACAAAACGTCAATAGCCTTGCTGCTTTCGGATACTGATTCCAAGAACGCCTTCCTTGTCGTAGACAAGATGAAAAAAGTGCTCTCGCCCAACAAAATCCCGGGCACGGACCGCACTCCGCCTATCACCGTGGGCATCGCTGAAGCCGTGTTGCAGCCCCATTTCGACTCCGTGGACATCGTCACTGAAGTGATTAACCGCGTGGAGAGCGCTTTGGACATCGCCCGGTCGGAAGGCGGCAACCGCGCCCACGCTGTGGAAGCAAACTACCAACCCGTCGCATAGCCAACCACTCGCACGATTACCCTTTCGTTTCAAAACTTTCGATCTCAAGTTAACAACCGTATGCTAAATACCGCTGCACCTCTGCAGGCTGCGTTGTCCCCGCGGGAGCGCTGAATGTAACTTCTATGCGCTAACGAAAGCAGCATGCAGTTTCAATCTCGAGGAGCTTTCACGCATCTCTCTCTGGGGCTGCTGGAAAAGACGGCGGTGCTGCCCAAATGCTGGCTCGTCGTCGCACTCCTTAACTCTAAACGCTCCGC
This sequence comes from Candidatus Angelobacter sp., assembly GCA_036522215.1. Classification (GTDB taxonomy): domain Bacteria; phylum Acidobacteriota; class Terriglobia; order Terriglobales; family Acidobacteriaceae; genus Angelobacter. Next base: position 1,060 of record DATDGH010000306.1, read on the forward strand.
CATCCCGAAGTGCCCGTAAAGCGCACGCGCGTTTTCTTCAGCGCGGGCGTAGGGCCGAGGGATCTGCTCCGCCTCAAGTTTCGGTTCCACCAAGCCGTTAGCAATACTGGAGCCACCAGGATCATTGGGGTCACATCGCTTCCGTGCCCTTGCGCCTTAGTATGAACTAACGATGGTGTGCTGATATGAGGTTCATCCGGCTGCCCCTGTTCGATCTTGGATGTAACCTCGATGGGTTGGATTTGGGGAGTACTTTGCTTCGATGTGATGCTGACCATAATCGCCGTAGAGTTTTACAAGCTGCGCAAAATCCACATCCGCACCGAAGGAACGCTCAACCGCATCCACGTAAAACCGGAATCTGTCTGTGGTGATCTGGACGCGATTAGCGGGACGCGCATCGAGTTACCTCGCCATTTTTAGCGGGTTATGGCATATTATTCATGTAGAGGCAATCGCCCATGAAAAGAGATTCTCAACTCGACCTCCAAAGGCAACGCACCAGTTGCTACCGGGCGACGTCTGCGCTTAGAAGCTCGCACAATTAGCGCGAATCTTGAGCCTCTGTTAATCAAGTCGCATCTGTAGCGTCTGTCTGTATTTTCTGCAAGTGTTGGCGTAGCCGCAGACTGTTTGTCTTGCGTGAGCAGGATTCCAGCCCCGGATTAACTGACCAAGAGCCAATAGCCAAAGGCTGAGGGCCAAGGGCTTATAAAGCTAGAAGCCAGCAGCTTCTTTAGAAAGAAATCATTATGCGATCGGATATGAAGAAAGTTGTAGTCGAACGGCCACGTAGTGGATCAAGGCAGCGCAACAACAAGTTTGGCGCGCGCATTCCCTATATACCCGACTACGACTATGACGAGCAGCCCAAAAAAGCACGCGGATTTGAGTCCTTTACCGCTGGATTCAGGAAACGGTTCACTGATGTGCTTGGCCCGTTAGATGGTTTCCTGCGCAAGAATGTGGGTCGTCCGTGGGACAAGGTGTACAGCGAACTCTGTGCCGGCCTGGATAAGCGTAAGACCACCGGCCTGCACATCTTTCAGCATGTGAAAGACATGGTAGCGACGAGCTGCCGCTACGGTCCTGATCGTAAGGTTTACCACATGCAGTGGGGCAAGGAGTATGAGGTTTGCGGATTCTATGTGCACCCGCGGACTGGCCTGCTCTGCGAAGCTCGCGGTGAAAGCAAGCGCGATCGGGCCCGCAAGTTCATGCTGGCCGAGGAAGAGGTCACTCGCCTCTACCTCGACAACGGTCACGGCTACCAGAAACATAACGGCATCTGGTATGCGGTGAAATGGAGCCGGATTGTTGTTGGTTATAACGATCCCGCTATCATAGTGCGCGACCTGTTTCTGAAGGGTCTGGTGCAGCTCAACCGTGGACAATACTGGATGGCAGTAGAAAAAAAGCAGTGCAATCGCGACGAGCTGAAGGTTGTGCGAGAACTGCTGGAAAGCGGCCAAGCCAGAGAACCGAAGGCATTTCCATAACGCCGCTTTTTGCGCGTGGTTTTGTTTTTTCTAATTGCCAATTGCTGAAGCCCGCTGAAGCCTGGAAGCCAGGAGCTATTTTATGACTGACAAAACTTACAACCTGATCCAGCCTGAAAACGGTGTGCCCATCAAAGCCTGGACCAAAGGTGTGCCGGTAGAAGAGGCCGCACACAAGCAGTTGCTGAATGTGGCCCAGCTCCCATTCGTCTTCAAGTGGGTGGCAGCCATGCCCGATGTTCACTATGGAATCGGCGCCACTGTGGGCAGCGTGATTCCTACCAGGGGCGCGATCATTCCTGCTGCCGTGGGTGTGGACATCGGCTGCGGCATGATGGCGGTGAAGACCAGCCTGACTGCCGGCCAGCTTCCTGACGATCTGCACGCCGTCCGTACCGCGATTGAGCAGGCGGTTCCGCACGGCCGTACCGACAATGGCGGCAAGAATGACCGGGGCGCCTGGTCGCAGCCTCCGGCTTCAACCCTGGAGGCTTGGGGGAAGCTGCACCAGCGCTTTGAGCGCATCGTGCAGAAGTATCCCAGGCTGAACCACCCGCAGCGCATCAACCACCTGGGCACCCTGGGCACCGGCAATCACTTCATCGAAGTGTGCCTTGATAACGAAGGCCAGAACAACGTCTGGTTCATGCTGCACAGCGGCTCGCGTGGCGTGGGCAATCGCATTGGCACGTTCTTTATTGAACTGGCCAGGAGCGACATGCGTAAGTGGATGATCAACCTGCCGGACGCCGATCTGGCTTACCTGCCGCAGGGCACTGACCACTTCGACGATTACGTTGAAGCCGTGCACTGGGCGCAGGAGTACGCGCTGCTCAACCGCCAGTTGATGATGGAAAACATCATCGCTGCCGTACGCAACTGCGGTCTGGTGCCGCCGTTCGACCCCACCTTGGAGGCGGTGAACTGCCATCACAACTACGTAACCTGGGAGCACCACTACGGTGAGAACGTGTTGATCACTCGCAAGGGTGCCGTGCGTGCACGTTCAGGCGATATGGGAATCATTCCCGGAAGCATGGGCGCCCGCTCCTACATTGTGTGTGGCAAAGGAAACCCGGAGAGCTTCAGCAGTTGCAGCCACGGAGCAGGACGAGCCATGTCCCGCACTGAGGCCAAGCGCCGCTTCAACGTTCTCGACCTCCTCAAAGCTACACGCGGCGTGGAGTGTCGCAAAGACGTTGACGTGATTGACGAGGCTCCTATGGCCTACAAGGACATTGATGCAGTCATGGAGGCCCAGAAGGACCTGGTCCACATCGTGCATACGCTAAGACAGGTGGTGTGTGTGAAAGGCTGAAACATGCAAAGGGGCGACTTGTTAGGTTGTTTTTTCCGACGACCGGGGTCCCCTCGGGGTCCCCGACGCGCGCTTCGCGTGGCGGGGTGGTGGTGCCCCGATTTCCTTCCAGTGCCTGAAAAAACTGCGCGACTTTTCCCTGCATGCCGATGAGAATCCCAGGTAGAACTACCCACAGGACTATGCAGGTGCTTTGAGTGGCGCAACCTATTTGTCCGCTTCTGCCGGCAGGAACATTTGGTTCCTGAACGTTCGGTACATCCCGAAACAGCGATATTGGCGTACAATTGGGGTCGCTATAATCTTAAAGGAAAGATCAGAGTTAAACCCCTCTGCTGCGGAGAACATGACCGTCAAGCCTGCTCAAAAAGATGATTTTGCCGTACTAAACTCGTTGCTCCTGCGTTATCGAGAACCAAGCCTGCGAAAAAGTATCTCTCAATGCTTGACCTCAATCGTCCCCTTCTTCGCACTGTGGGCACTGATGTGGTTCACACTTCGATACGGATACGTATACACATTGCTTCTGGCGGTGCCTACCGCCGGCTTCATGCTGCGCATCTTCATGGTTCAACATGACTGCGGGCATGGGACTCTTTTCAAATCCAGGGTGGCCAATGATTGCCTGGGCTTCTGGCTCGGCGTTCTTACTTTGACCCCTTATTATCACTGGCGCAGAAGCCACTCCCTGCACCATGCCAGCTCCGGCAACCTTGACCGCCGTGGCCATGGTTACATCTATACCTTGACGGTGGAGGAGTATCTCGCGCTCCCTCTATTGCGCCGCATTGGTTACAGGATCCTTCGTCATCCTCTCTTCCTTTTCGGCCTGGCCCCCCTGCTGCAGTTTGTTGTCCTTCAAAGATTCCCTTCCCATGACTCACTCAACTGGCCTAAAGAGCGCGCCAATGTCCATATAACCAATCTTTGCGTTGTGCTTCTCTTTGGCGGTGTATGGTTCCTCGTGGGGCTGCGCTCGTTGCTGTTGATCGAACTGCCGATTACTTTGATCGCCGCATCCATCGGAGTCTGGCTGTTCTTTGTGCAGCATCATTTTGAAGAAACCTACCTGGAGCGGCAGGAAAAATGGGACTATGAAGCCGCTGGAGTGGAAGGCAGCTCCTATTACGCGCTTCCCCGGGTCCTCCAATGGTTCACTGCCAACATAGGTTTTCATCATATCCATCACCTTGATTCCAGGATTCCCAATTACCGGCTTGAAGAATGTTTCAAGGAGAACCCGTGCATGCAAAAGGTGAAGACGCTGACTTTCGGACAAAGTTTTTCCTGCGCCTCCCTGGCGCTTTGGGATGAAAAGAGCCAGACCATGGTCGGCTTTGATCGCGCGGTCCTGGTTGAGCAATAAAGCCGAACCATAAATTCGCGTTGTTCGCGTTAATTCGCGGCTAAATGGTTTGACCTGCGGCTAACATCGCCTTCACCTCTTCAATCGCCTTCTCTTTCCAATAGAGATTGTAGTTATCCAGCGTAGTCAAGCTGCGTGAATGCATCCGATCAACATAAAGTGTGCCGCGCAGATGATCGATCTCATGTTGCAGAATCCGCGCGTACCATCCGCTGGCTTCAATCACTCGCGCCTTTGCATCTTCATCCAGGCACTCCACACGAACTCTTCTTGCCCGCGGGACAATCGCCATGAACCCAGGCAGGCTCAGGCACCCTTCAAAGAATTCGATCGCCGGTTCTCCCAGCAATGTCAATTTGGGATTGATGATCGCATGAAACAGGACCGGCCTGCGTTCTCGCTCCTCGAGTTGCTCACGCGGCGCATCTTTGGTGTACTCCGGAAGGTCCTCAATCACCGCCACCTGCAGGGCATGCCCCACCTGAGGCGCAGCCAGGCCCACTCCCGGAGCCTCGCGCATCGCCTCTTTCATCGCCGCGATGAGTTCCTGTATTTCACGGCTGCCAATCTCCCGCCTTGAAAGCGCCCGCGCTGCCTGACGCAGAACAGGTTCACCGGCTTGAATAATCTTGAGACACATGACTAAAGAAAAAACAGCGAAGCTGTAGCCCAAATGCCATGAACGAGTGGCGTAGAGACGCGCGGTAGCGCGGCTCACAGATTTTGATGGGCTACACCAACTCTGGTTCTGCTCTAATACAGTTCAGATGATCACAACAATTTTATAGACGAGCCGGCCTGCGATCGTGAACAATTTGAAAACAGAAAAATGGGAAGTGTAGCAGATCCTCTTCCCCATGCCGGTGGTTGCGCTTCCTATACAGTACAATTCTTCGTTTAATCCAAGGAAACAAGACCTATGCTGCGAAGTTTTGAAAGCCTGTCCGAACAGGAAATTCTTGCTCTGGCCATCTCACTGGAAGAAGAAGACGAGCGTATCTATGCCGACTTTGCTGAGGGAATTAGAAAAGATTTCCCCGCCTCAGCCGCGCTCTTTGACGGCATGCGCCAGGAAGAGACCGAGCATCGCCACCGGCTGATTGATCTATACCGCGGCAAATTCGGCGAACACATC
>DATDGH010000307.1:0-6553 GCA_036522215.1 Candidatus Angelobacter sp.
TCGAAATACAGGGCCAGCAGACGGCGGTCCCGGTATTTCTGCTTTCCCGGTGTCTCCGGCGAAATCTGATTGTGGGGAAGCTCACGATAGATCTTGATGTCCTCAGGGTTGGTTTGAATTGGAGGCGCATCGCTGGGAGTCTGCGGCAATTGCTGGCGTTCGCAAAAACGAATTTCCTGGGGAACGCCGTCTTCAGTGACAGTAAAATCCCTGGCGGTGAGACCGTCAATGGGCTTGCCTTGCTTGTCTTTGACCACTACGGTTTCGACAACCAGGCGAGTGTTTGCGGTAATGGTGAAGCCCTGATTGCCCTGCGGCTGCTGCGCATTCTGACCGAGCTGCTGGGCAGCAGCCATGGTCCACAACAGCATGAGGGCCAGAATCCGTCGCATGGCTCAGAACCTCACATTCATGGTCACGAGCATGTTGCGCATGGCATTAGCGGATGCCGGCAAACCAAACTGTGCGCTGTTAATGATGGTATTCCAATCAGTAAACGTGACTTTATTGAGCAGGTTGGTCGAGTCTACGCGAAGGTCAAGACTGTACCGGCCATCCAGCAGGAATGAGCGCCCGATGGAACCGTTGAGGCTGAACATGGCGGGGCCGACAATCGAACCCCTACCGGCGCTGCCCCATTGTCCCACCGCGGGCGCGGTGAAGGCCGCGGGGTTCAGAAACAAACCCGCCGGGGCATCATGAAGTGGCGCACCCGTAACATCCGGCCGGATGGTTCCCGTGACTCCTGTGCCCGGCACCGGGGCGAGAAAGATTGGCGTCTGCGGCAGGCCGCTGCCGGCGGTGATCTGGGTGAGGAAGGTCCATCCTTTCAGTAAAGTTCCTTTCCAGCCGCTCATCAGAGTTCCTCCACCCAATCCCAGGCCTGTGGTGTACTGCAACTGGGCGCTCAGAAGATGACGCTGATCAAAGGTTGAGGGTCCACGCTCGGCTGTGAGGTTGAGCCAGTTCTGGGCGATGGCGACAGAGCTCGGGCCGGTTCCAGCGGAGACAACAATGCCGGGAGCAAAAGGATTCTGTTGCGTGCTCTGCGTGATCGAAGGCACTCCCTGGCCGCCCAGCGCGGAATCATCATCCATGGATTTCGAAAATGTGTACTGGAGAGTTCCGGTAAGTCCGTGGTGCAGCCTGCGACGCAATTGAAGCTGTCCGGATTCGCGGGTTGAATTTCCGTTGGAGACCACCTGGGCGAATCCGGCGGGGCAGGCAGGACAAGGATTCACCGCGCCGATAGGAAATGTGTTGGGCAGAAACTCCTGCATGCCGTGCGAGCCTTTGATGCCGAGATAGGTGGCAATCAGTTGCAGCGAGCCCGGCAGGTCCCGTTGCACTGAGAGCTGCCAGCTCTGGGCATAGCCGACACGGAAATTCGGATCTACCGCAAATGTTGTGGGCGTGACAGAGGAGCAAGTATTGAATGGATTGGCGAGCGTGAGCGGACACGCCGGACTGTTCTGCACACTCAAACTTTTTGAGAGCGGCGACTGCTGCGCCATTTGCAGCGCGAGTGTGGGATAGACCGAAGTATCGGAATAGATTCCATAACCTGCGCGTACTACCAGCGATGAGCCTGCAATGGGGCGCCAGGCAATACCCAGGCGCGGCTCAAAAATATGTTTGTCCGGATGGATGAGTGAGTTGGGATAATTTTGGCCGGTCAGCGGCCCGACCGGATTATTGGCCACAACCGGCGCCACCGCCGTAAAACCGGGCGCGATGTCCAGATTGACCAGCCGGCCAAGCAACTCAGTAATCGGCGCGCCATATTCCCAGCGCATTCCTGCGTTTACGGAGAACTGCGGGTTGATTCTCCAATCGTCGGTAAAGTAGGCGCTGTAAACCGATTCGCGAAAATATTTGTCAGCGTTGCCGAAGGCGATGGAGCTGGTGTCCGGAACTCCCAGCAGAAAATCAGCCAACGCAGATCCACCTGTAGTGACGCCTCCGGATTGTCCTTGAGTAGCCGCTCCGGTAAAGGCGAGCGTGCCTCGCGGATCCTGCTGCGACAGGTAGTTAAACTCCTGCCTCCTGAAGTCGCCGCCAAAAGTAAAGTAATGACGCTGATGGTTCCAGGAAAGGGAATAAGTCAAGGTGTTGGTCTGGTTACGATCCGAAGCGCTCTGTCCATCAGAGAGTCCGGCGAGGCCGCTGGAAAAGATGAGACTGGGCGGGCCCCAGTTGGTTGGGTCCTGATTATTTCCGTTAATCCCGGCTTCTCCGGAAACATTGGCGCGGTTGGCCCAGAAAGGCATGATCTTTGTTGCCAGACGGCTGAAGCGATATCCAAGATTGATGGCCCATCGTTGGTTCAAGCGATGTGACCAGTTGATGTTGGTGTTCATACCCAGGGCATGGCTCTTATCGAGAAAACCAAACAAATCAGGATTATCGGTGCGCGTGCCCTGAAAAGCGAAGCCGCCGTAAAGCTCGTCCGTGTTACCGATAGTCTTGTCCATGCGCGATTGCAGCGCGTCCTGGTGGGTATTGCTGAGTATGGGAATTTGAAAGTTGTAGCGCGGATTTCCAGTCACGTTGGGCTTGGGATAAAGATTGAGTAAAGCCTGGGCCTGGGGGCTGACTGGAACTACGTTGCCAGGAAAGGGCAGTCCTGTGGCGGGATTGAAGATCTGCAGTGGCTGGCCCTGCGGGTTCAGTGCGTGAGAGAAATCTCCTTGGCGTTCTGCCAGGTCCGGCACCAGGGCGGATTGGATGGCGTCGTTGCGGTCTCGCGTCCACTGGTAACTGATAAAGAAATTTGGTGGACGGCGGAACAGGTGGCCAAGCTTGAGTGGGCCGCCCAACGTAGCCACGCCGGTCACTCGATTGTAATTGGCTTTGGGCGTATTCAGCCCGCTCAGAGAAAATGGCCGCGCGTCCAGAACGGAGTTGTCCAGCCTGAATCCGATTCCGCCGTGATACAACCCTTTGCCGGTGTTGCGCGCATTGCCGAATGCAGCCAGCTGCGCGAACGGCGAAGAGGCCCCGTTGTTCACACTGCCATTGATCAGGAACCCGTCGGAGGCAGCCTGGCTGTTATCTTCCTTGGGTGGTTCTGCTGAAGGAGGCTTGCTTTCTGGCTTTGCCTGGTCGGTTGGGACTGGCGGGGTTGCGGGAGCGGCAGCAACTACCATGGTTGTCTGACCCTTGATCTGATCGAGCGGCAGCAGCTTCAATTCCCAAACTGGGGCTTGGGCACTGGGCCCGACGACTATGTCCTGCTTGATCGTCTCGAAGCACTGCATCTCAATTTCAATTGTCCAGGAGCCGTCCGCCAGGTCAGGAAATGAGTAGAGACCTTGCTGGTCAGTGATGGCGATATGTTTGTGCTCGCCCTGGGTTGCGGTGACCGTGGCTCCGGGCAGCGGCAGGCCGCCGAAGGTGACCTGGCCGTGATATTCAAAGGCGGCCGCGAGCGTGCAGATTGCCAGGCAGAGGATGGCGCAGAGAAAGCGCAGGTAATTTTTTATGGTCAAGAATGCCAATCGAGCGCGCCTCTTCAAGCCTAATTTTCCGAAGGTCTATCAATAGAATCGATGACCAGAATATCCACGGGACCTAATCTTTGCATTCAAAGATCGTTTACGCCATCAATCCATGCAGAACTTTTCTGACAAAAAGTCCACACGCGCGCTAGTTTTCTGAAGGCTTCTCAATGGAGTCGATGATAAGAGTCTCCACCGGTCCCTTCTGTGACTCCAACTTCAGGCCAAGCTGCTCCTGGAGCGCCGTGAAGACGGAAGGGCCGGAAGAATCGGGCGCAGGAGCATCGCCTGGGGCACCGGCACTTCCCGGTCCTCCAGGGCCGTCAGCTGGTCTGTCTGGCGTCCAGTGCAATGTGAAATCGTAGTTGCCCTGGAGTCCGGTTTTGTCCACAACCTTGCGGCCGATTTCACGAGAGAGTTGATTCGCCAAACCGCTCATGCGTATCCCCGTTCCACTGAGCTCACCCGGTGTGAATCGCAGTTGGCTCTGCGGACCCGGACCGCCGGGAGCGGATGACGTATCTGCCGCCTGAACCAGTTTGGGACCGTTCTTCGCCACCACCAGCGCATAAATCGGGAGTTCTTTGTTGGAGTGGGTCACCTTCAGCTTAAATCGGTCGGCAAGAAGTGATTGCACCATGAGCCGACGCTGTTCGACTGCCTGATCACGCGGCATCTTTTTGATTGCCTCGATGTTTGCTTCGTCCATCTTTGCATCAATGTCGTATCTTTCGGAGTCAATCCATCCCGGTCCCCCGGAGATCTGAAAATCCTTAATGTTATAGGCAAATTCAATCAGGAGTTTGAGCGGTACACCGCTGGCTGAGAACCCGTCGGGAGTCATTCGGAACATCATGCGCTGATCGTCGGCCTTGTTCGGCTTGATGGAAGCTACCTCGAAGGAAGGTGAGGGTGTGGGCGCCGGTTGAGGTGACTGTGCCTGAGCCTGCAGCCTGGGCAGTAAGCCGAAAGCCAGAGTTGCGGCAATCGCAGCCACGCTCGTGGCTGTGAAAAAGGACTTCTTGATGTTGCATTCTGAGTTGGCCATTTCATGCTCCTTGTTAGTTTCCACTGGGCTTGTCAATTGAGTCGATGATCAGCGTCTCCACCGGTCCTTTTTGCGATTCCAGTTTCAGGCCAAGCTGTTCCTGAAGCGCTGTGAAGATCGAAGGCCCGGAAGAATCCGGCGGGGGTGCGGCAGATCCTTGATTATCGTCCGCAGGGCGTGGCACCGGAGTCAGAGCCGGAGACTGCTGACCATTCTCCGAGGTCCAGTGCAGAGTTATATCGTAGTTGTCCTGAAGCCCTGTCTTGTCGACAACATTTCGGCCGGTGACGCGTGACAGCCAATCTGCGAGACTCTTGATTGGCATCGCCGTTAGAGTAACTTCGCCACCCTGAACCATGAACCGTTGTTGGACGGGAGCGCCAGGAGAACCGGATGGTGCAGCCGACTGAGAAAACTTTGGACCGTTTTTTGCCACCACCAGCGCATAAATGGGAAGCTCCTTGGTGGAGTGACTTACCTTAAGATTGAATCGCTCCGCCAGCAAAGATTGCAGCATCAATCGGCGTTGCTCCTGCCGCTGTTCACGAGGAATGTTGTTCATTGCTTTCACTGTTGCTTCATCCATCTTTGCATTAAGATCGAATCTTTCGGAATCAATCCATCCTGGTCCGCCGGAGATCTGGAAATCCTTCATGTTGTAGGCGAATCCAATCAACATTTTTAAAGTCACGCCTTCCCCCGTTAACCCGTCAGGGCTCATCATGAGTCTTGTGAGATTCTCACCGGAACGATTGGGCTTGATGGAGGCGACATCAAAAGAAAGTAAGGGTGTAGCCGCTGTTTGTGGCGATTGTGCCCGAACGTGTGGCGTATTCAGGAGACCGAAGACCACGGGCCCTGCAATTGCCAGTGCACCGATTGTCACCAGTAACACCTTTCTGCTCAGGCTCAGCTTCTCTGCCAGGCTCTGCGTCATGATGTGGACGATGCGCTTCTTCAGGTCGGCGCCTGTCACTCCCGATATACATGGCAGCGGAGCTTCCAAGCAGAATTCGCAGGTCTTCAAAATGCTTTCCGCATAGATTTGTCGCCGGCTGCCCAGGGCCAAAACTTCCTGATCACAGGCGCGTTCGCGCTCTTCGATAAGACGTGCTCCCAGCCACCAGACCAGTGGATGAAACCAGAAGATGGCTTCCACTACCATGTGAATTGCAGCGGCCAGATTGTCGCGGCGGCGTACATGCCACAGCTCATGGGCGAGGATGGCTTCCAGGTGTTCATCGTCCAGACGCTCGGAAATCTTCTCCGGCCAGAGCAAAAGCGGACGGAAGATACCGAAAATTCCCGGTTCCATGAAAGCTGGTAACGACAGCATCTTCATCGGTCTTCTCATGCCCGTCATGTTTTCCAGACGGCGCAAAGCTTCTACTTCGCGTCCTTCTTGCAAGGGGACGGTTTCCTTCATGACCGCGGAAATGCGCCGCCATCGCGCGCGCCATACGAGAAGCACGACCACCAGGCCGCAGAGCCATGCTGTCATCAGGATCGACGGCAGGAGATCCGTCACGTTCGGAGAGATAGCCGCAGGTCGGATCTGGGTGTGCAGCAGAGTAGTCGGCTGGCTAAAGGGCTGGCTGACCTGTTCTATCGCCCAATACAATCCGGTATTCACGTCTGTGGGAACGCGCGGCACGGCCAGCCGGCTGCCCAGGCTGATCAGCAGGGAAAAGGGAAGCAGAAATTTTAGAGACGCTGCCAGCCATAGCCAGTAGCGTGCCCGCGCCTGGTTCTTACGCCACAGCAGTGTCAATAGCCAAACGGCGACAACGAACAACGTGGATTGCCACAAGTGATTGCCCAGAGCCGGCGCGACGGAACTCCATAGTTTGGCGAAATAGTTCGCAGTCATTTCAACCGGTCCTTTCCCTCCACGCTCCGCAGAATCGAATCGAATTCGGCCATTTCATCTTTCCTCTGTCAATTTTCTGAAGGCCTCTCCACGTGATCGATCACCAGGACCTCAACGGGACCTTTTTTCGGTTCC
>DATDGH010000308.1:0-4593 GCA_036522215.1 Candidatus Angelobacter sp.
GTATTGGCGTGTCTGATGATGTGTCTGCTGCTGGCAAGCGGCATAGTATTGGCGCAGGGCACCGGGGCTTCCGGTGATATCACGGGAACGGTGATTGATCCCTCCGGCGCCGTCCTTCCCAATGCAACGGTGACAGCTACCGATGTCGCGAGAGGCGTCAAGCGCTCCACAACCTCTGATTCCTCCGGCCACTACGAGATTACAGGACTGCTACCGGCTGTGTATGAGGTGAGCGCCGGGCATTCCGGGTTCCAGAATTTGGTCCAGAAGGGTGTGGTGGTAAGCGTAGGACAAACCACGAACCTTGATTTTCACATGAAGGTGGCTGGCGGCTCCGAGTCGGTGGAAGTTACCACCGAGCCGCCGGCTGTAGACACGGAGAGAGGGCACCAGGCGGACACCATCAATCAGCAATTGATCCAGGATCTGCCCATCAACCGTCGTGACTATCTCACCTTCACCTTGCTGGCGCCGGGAGTTTCGGATTCAACCCGGATGGCGAACGACCAGGACTTCCGCGTAAAGCAGACGCCGCAGAGCGGTCTTTCATTCTACGGCGGCAACGGCCGCGGCAACAGCGTCACTGTAGATGGCGGCGAAGCCAATGACGATTCCGGCGGCGTACGCCTTACCCTCAGCCAGGATGCGGTACAGGAATTTCAGATCAATCGCAGCAACTATGGTGCTGACCTGGGTGGCGCGAGCGGCGCCAGCATCAACATTGTCTCCAAGAGCGGCTCCAATGATCTTCACGGCAGCGCCTACGGCTTCTTTAGAAATGACGCTTTGGATGCGGCCAATCCGTTCGCCTTTACGCAGGCACTGGGGCCGGGTCAGGTATTCACTCCCTTCGGGGCGGGCGGTGCGCCGACCCCGGACCTGCAAGGCACGCCGACCAAGGACACCCTCACGCGCGAGCAGTTTGGAGGCAGCTTCGGCTTTCCCATTTCCAGGGACAAGACGTTCGGCTTTGTATCGGCAGAAGGGCTCATCCAAAATGCGCAAAACGCTGTGCCTCTGGTCACCAACACCGGTGTTTTCCGGCCTGATACCGGAAAGTTTTCCGGTAATAATCAGGTGGGAATCATCAATGGCCTGGCAGCGCGCGGGGGCGCTTCGGTCCCATGCCTCAGTCACACAAACGCCCCGCCGACCTTCCTTCCTGCAAATGTTTGTGCGGGGATATTGCAGAATGTCCTGACGGTTAACCCTGCCACCAGTCCCCTCAGCGCTTTCCTGGTCAATCAGTTTGAGAACAATGGCGGACTGTTCAAGTATGACACCCGCGAATATTTCATCTCCGGCCGGCTGGACCATGTGTTCAGCGACAGTAATCAGGCCTATCTGCGCTACAGCTTTGCGCACGACAATGAACAGAACCCAGACGTGCAATCCCTGGTCGGGTTCTCCGCTGGAAGCTCGATTCATGCATACGACAACACGGCGCAGGCAGCGTGGTTCCATCAGTTCAGCGCCAAAACGCAGAACGAGCTGCGTGGCCAGTTCAACTACACCGGTTTCAATGTGATTCCAAACACGCCCGGGGAGGTGGGATTGGCAATTCCCGGATTTGCCAATCTGGGGACCAACATCTTTCTGCCCAGCCTGACAATCATGCGTCGTCCGGATATTGCGGACAATATGACCATGATTCGTGGGCACCACACCATGAAGTTTGGGGGCGAGTTTCTCTACCGCGGCAACCATACCGAGTCCCATACTTTCTTTCCCGGAAGGTTTGTGTTCGGCAACCTCCCCGGCGGGCTGTTGAGTCCATGCCTGCAGGTGCCCGCAGCGTGCGGACTGCCCGCTGGCACGCTGCCTGCCGCTATCAACGGCCTGCAGTCGGCCTCACTGGGGCTGCCACAGTTCTATCAGCAGGGCTTCGGTAATCCCATCTATAACTATCCCCGGCCGTTTACCTCTGCTTATTGGCAGGACCAGTGGGCGATTACGCCAAACTTTAATCTGACGTTCGGCGTGCGCTATGAACTGGATTCGCAGTATGGCGCGTTGAACTCAGATAAGGACAACTTTGCTCCGCGCGCCTCCTTTGTGTGGGACCCGTTTGGCGACCACAAAGTTGCGATTCGCGGCGGAGTGGGCATCTTCTATTCGCCGATTTATGGCCAGATTGCCGATGTAGTGCAGACCCTGGGTTTTGTAAACAATACCAGGCCCATCGCACAAGTGTTCGTACCACTTACGGGAGCACCGGGCCATCCTGGGCTAAACTCGGCGGTAATCTTCCAGACGCTATTTGCTGAAGGGCTGATACAGTGCACAGCGGGAAATCCAGCTTGCATTACAACGGCCAACCTCACGCAGTTCGGGATCAACGTCACCAATACCGGCCCGCCTCCTCCGTTGAGTGTGGTTTTTAGTGGCCAGCCTGACTATCAGAGCCCGTATTCGGAGCAGGCATCGTTTGGAATCGAGGGCGAGGTTGCGAAAGGCTTCTCCGTATCTCTGAGCGGGATTTATGTCCACACGCTGCGTTTGCCGGTGGCACTGGACATTAACGACTTGCCCGCGCCATTCACGACGGCAACATCACCTTTCACAGGACAGCAGGTCAAGTTCCAGAATTGGGCAGCGCAGCAGTGCGGCGCCAATCCGTTTTTGTGCTTTGTTAACCCGCTGATATTGCAAGCTGACCAGTATTCTTCCAAAGGCTCATCTGTGTACGAAGGCGCGATCGTGGAAGTGCAGAAGCGTTTCAGCCAACACGTGAGCCTGCTGGCCAACTACACCTTCAGCAAGGCCATCGATACGACGACCGATTTCAATAGTGACTTTGGCCCGCAAAACAGCTTGAACCTGGCGGGCGAGCGCGGCCTTTCCAGTTTCGACCAGCGCCACAAGATTGTCATAGCCAGTGTTCTTGAGACTCCGTGGAAGGGCCAGGTGCTTGGAGGTTGGCAGTTCGCGCCAGTTTTCAAGTTCAACAGCGGCCATCCAATCAATATTCTGGCGGGAGGAACGGACATCAACGGCGATCGCCACTCCACGAATGACCGTCCACTGGGAATCGGTCGCAACACCGGTCTCGGACCAAACTATTACGACTTCGACATGCGCTTGACCAAGGCCTTCAAGATGGGCGAACGCGCGCAGCTCCAGTTCATCGCTGAAGGATTCAACATCTTCAATCATACGAACTTTGCCAGCGTAAACAACGAAGTTCCCACTCTTGGCGGATTCACTAATGTGGCTCCGAACGCAAAAGGGTTCTTCGTGAATCCTGCCGTTGTCAGCCCCGGTGGCGCTCCACTTGCATTTACATCCGCGCAAGCCAAACGGCAATTGCAGTTGGGCGCGCGCCTGGTTTTCTAAAGTCAAACTTCAGGACGACGGAGGCATTGCCTCCGTCGTCTTGTGTTTGAATGCTTTCCTTTCTTTTGCTCTTGTACGGCTTGGCTGGATTTAAGCTTTTGATGGCCAGTTTTTCTTCAGCGAATGTCCTCAGCTCAGCAAACATCGCCTCCGGCAACACAGGTAACCGCGGCTCAGGTAGTAGTCGAGTCTCTTCTCCGCAGTGGCATCAGCGGCGGCTTTGGTATTCCCAGCATCCATAACATCGGTTTATACGATGCCTTGCGGCAAGAGCCCAGGTTTCGCCACTGGATTGTGCGGCATGAGCAGGCGGCCGTGTTCGCCGCAGATGGTTTTTACCGCGCCAGCGGACGGCCTGCTGCCGTCTTCGCCTCTACCGGGCCGGGAAATCTCTTTACTGTCTCACCCCTTCTCGAGAGCTACAAGACAAATACTTCGCTGGTTCTGATGGGGACAAACGTAGCCGTGCAGATGCTGGACAAAGTCTGTGGAGCACTGCATGAGACGCCACAGCAGCTTGACATCTTTAAACCGCTCACCCGCTTCGCAACTCGTATTACTTCGCCGGGCGCGATTCCGGAGGCCATTGCGGCAGCGGCTAAAGCCGGCGGCCCCGCATTTATAGAAATACCGCACGACGTCCTGGTGTCGCCTGCGGCGGGATCCGGCGAACTACGGACCTCGGAGAAGCCGGTGGCACTCCCTTTTCCTGAAGAACTGGGGAAGGCGGTTAAACAGATTGGACAGAGCCGCAAACCAGTGCTGGTGGTTGGATCAGAGGTTGCACCGGAGGCGGCAGCGTCTGTGCAAAGATTGGCAGAGATGCTTCAATCCCCGGTGATGACCACTACCAGTGGCAAAGGCGTGATTGCCGATGACCATCCGCTGGCTATGGGCTGCATTTCACGTTTAGGACTGGCGCAGGAATTGCTTCTGGAAAGCGATCTGCTGATTTCTGTCGGGGCTCGCTTTACCGAATTTGACACGGGCCGGTATACGCTAAGAGTTCCCGCCTCCTACATTCAAATTGAGCAGGATTTGAGTCATGCCGGATGGCAACTTCCCTTCACTGCCAGACTAATCGGCGAGATTGGCGCTATCACGCAGAATTTGTCTGCGGCCACTCAGAAGAAGCCGGCCTGGTACCAGGTGTCTGCCAAGAGGGCGGCTGAGAATGAGAAGCTTAAGGCCCTGCGAGCTGAACCCTATGAATTATGGTAATAATATACTTGACAACTCCATGAGTTTCCGGTATTC
>DATDGH010000309.1:0-2630 GCA_036522215.1 Candidatus Angelobacter sp.
GCTCATTTGGACCAAGATGCGGTCGGCGGTGTCACCGGACGCCAAAAGACGCCTGCACCTGCTCACATTGGGCAGCATAATCGGCCTTGGTCCCTACCTCGTGCTAAGGGCGCTGAGCGCCATCATGAGTGTCGACATCGAGGTATATTTCCCGGAGTGGCTCTGGTTCACCGCGTATCTGCTCTATTATCTTTTTCCGCTGGTGCTGGCCTGGGTCATTGTGGTGCATCGCGCGATGGACGTGCGCGTGGTGCTGCGCCAGGGTGTGCAATACGCACTGGCTAGAAATGGCGTGCGGGTGATCCAGCTGTCCGCCACGGTTGCCATCTTTTTTGCCGCAGTAACCCTCGTATCAGACGGCGGCCGAAACCGTATTGAAAAAATTGCGCTCATCGTGAGCGGATTGGGAGCACTCATTTTTATACAACGCGGGTCGGACAGACTGCGCAACTGGATTGACAGGCGCTTTTTCCGCGAGGATTACAACGCGGAACAGATGCTGAGTGAACTGGGCGACCAAGTACGACTCATGATTGAGCCTGGGCCTTTGCTGCAGACCGTGGTCGCGCGACTGTCGGAAACTCTGCACATCGCCCGCATTGCCGTGCTGCTGGACGCTGGAAGCCCTTACCGGCTTGCCTACGTTATCGGTTACGGGGCCGTCTCTGACCTTACATTCACGCCGCAATCGGCAACCGTGCGAACGTTGCAGGCGAATAAGCAGCCAATGCGCGTTTATCTGGAAGATCAGGATTCATGGATTTATCGCGAAGCTGGAGAAGAGGAACGCCTCCAACTTCTCCGTCTTCAGCCCGCGCTGCTACTGCCCTTGACCGTCCGAGACAAGCTGCTGGGCTTTCTCTCTCTTGGCGCCAAGCGCTCGGAGGAGCCATACAGCGGCAACGATCTGAAACTGCTCAAGTCAGTTGCCACACAGACCGGACTTGCGTTGGAGAATGCGCAACTCATGGCCGTGGTTACGGAGGAAGTGGCCCAACGCGAACGAATGAACCGGGAAGTTGAAATTGCCCGAGAAGTGCAGGAGCGGCTTTTTCCCCAGCAACTGCCGGCGATCGCAGGTTTGGATTTCACCGGAGCATGCCGTCCGGCGCTAGGCGTGGGAGGAGATTATTACGATTTTCTGGAGTTGCCGGATGGGCATCTGGGCATCGCTCTGGGGGACGTTTCCGGCAAAGGCATTGGCGCTGCATTGCTGATGGCCAGCTTGCAGGCATCCTTGCGCGCGGAGGCGTCGCGCGCGCCGCAAGACCTTGCCGGGCTGGTGGGAAGCCTGAACCGGTTGGTCTACCAGTCTTCAACCAGCAATCGCTACGCTACTTTTTTCTATGCGCAATATGATCCTGGCAAACGCCTGTTTACATATGTGAATGCGGGACACAACCCTCCCATGTTGTTTCGCAAGAACGGGGCCGGTCAAGAAATACTCCGCCTGACCACTGGCGGTACGGTGGTTGGCCTGCTGGAAAGTTTTCCTTATCAACAGGAATCACTGCAACTTGTTCCGGGTGATGTACTGGTGGCTTTCACAGATGGAATAAGCGAAGCCATGAATCCTTCTGACGAAGAGTGGGGAGAAGAGCGACTCATGGAAACACTCCAAGCGGGCGCGGAACTTCCCGCCAAAGAGCTTTTGTCCAAGATTCTGGAGGCCGCCGATGGTTTTGCAGCGGGAGCCAGACAGCACGATGACATGACTCTGGTAATCCTGCGGGTAGTATAAGACGAAGATTGTGACTTTCGATCTGTTTCAGTCGTCAGGAAGACAGCATTTAATTTCCAGGCCGCCACGAGAAGCATTTAGCAGATTGCCTCCCGGAAGGTCCCTCCTGTACTCGGGTACAGTTGTTTTTCCACAAAGCCCTCCTGTAATCGTCATTGGTCGCGATGAGGCGATCCCGCCTTATCAACAAGACACAGCATCGGGACTAAATCTGGCGGCAGCCTGCCTTCCCCCCTACAGAAGAAACCAAATGAATGTTACGAGTTGCAACGCCTGGTTTGCCGTGCAGGTCAGACCGCGTTTCGAATTGACCACGGCGCGAGTACTCCAAAGCAAGGGTTATGGGTCGTATGTTCCTCTGTATAAGGAGAAACGACAGTGGTCGGACCGTCAGAAAGAAGTTGAGAGCCCTTTGTTTCCCGGGTATGTGTTCTGCCGATTCCGGGCGGAAGCACATCTGCCGATCGTAACTACGATTGGTGTGATCCGCATTCTGGGCACGAAGAAACAGTTCATCGTCATCGAAGATGCTGAGATGCAAGCCATTCAAAAGGCTGCGGACAGCGCCGAATCTGCTCCTGAACCTCATCCTTATATTGCCGTTGGCTCCAAGGTGCGGGTGGTGACAGGGCCCTTGGCCGGGGTGGAAGGAATCTTGTCGGAGCACAAGAACCGGCGTCTGATTCTTTCTATCGGCGCCATCCAGCGTTCTTTGTCAGTGACGATTGAGGAGGGCTCCATTGCCTTCCTCAGTCAGGACGTTCGTCCGAAGCCGATGATGGTGGCGGACAAACCAGCTGAGTCATTGCGTACCGCAGGGTGAACTCGGGATAGCCAAGCCAATTCTGTTTTGATCGAATCCAACGATGGCAGCCAGTTCACACCACCT
>DATDGH010000310.1:0-3603 GCA_036522215.1 Candidatus Angelobacter sp.
GTGGAATCAATTACAAGCAGGCCGCCTAACTCGGAAATGGTGATGGGCTCCTTTTTGGCGACAGCAACGAGCAAAGCGAATTGCGTAGAGCGGATCCCGGCAGGTTGAAGCGCCGCGTCATAGAGTTGGGTAATTGCGCGCGAAGCTCTCCTCAACTGGAAACAGACACACTGTCCAGTCCCTAAGAGTGAAGAATGGCTCACTTTGATTTCCCCTTATTCCAAAATGCAGACAACAAAATATGTGTATACATAGAGGCGGATCTTATCAAACCCAGATAGACAACGCGATGTGTCTGCTGATGACCTCCTTTACCTGTGCACGTCCAAAAAGCATATGTATATACATACATTTAGTTCGCAGGCGATTCAAGTGTTTTTTATTTCAGGATCAGACACGGATGGACTGACCCACGGTAGTTGAATTGCAGAGTCAGGCTGTATGCATCTCACCATGAAGTCGCGGTGCGAGAAATGCCGGTGCATGCTCCGGGCCCGGGGAGAAGCATACATTTGTTCGTTTGAGTGCACGTTTTGTCCGACGTGCGCGTCCGAGATGCATCACGTTTGCCCGAACTGCCAGGGCGAATTGATTCGGCGGCCACGGCGGCCGGCTCTGGTGCCTCCGGAGAAGATCGATGAAAGCCTGCAAATTCCAGGTTCTGGCGTGGAACAAAATCATCGCGTAAGTCACACAACGAGCGCGGCGGCTTTACCAAGCTCCGATGGACACACCGCCCACCATGCATTCATTTTGCGCGGGAAACTGACGGCCAAACCGGAGATAGACAGAGTGGTAGTCAGGACCGGAGGACGCGTCGTGTTCCTGGACATCGATGAAATTGACTGGATCGAAGCGGCGGCCAATTACGTTCGCGTACACAGCGGAAAGGATTGTTACCTGGTGCGCGAGAGCATCGGCGGAATTAGTGAACAGCTCGCTCCCGGGCGGTTCGTCCGCATTCATCGCTCCATCGTCGCCAACATCTGCAAGATCAAAGAGCTGCAACCCTGCAACACGGGCGAATACATTCTGGTTTTGAAAGATGGCAAAGAACTCCCGTGCAGCCGTGGCTATCGGAGAGAGTTACGACATCTCATTCGACCTGACTAGCTTTTTTACTGAGAATCCGTAATTCCTCCAAATCATTCCGAATTCCATCTTCGTGTCCGTTCCGCGTATGACAGTTCCGCTGCGCTTGCCGACTGAGTTGTCTTTTTGCGCAAGCGAGCAGTGTGTTCATACCTGGAATAAGTGTATTCGTCCCTCGACCCTATTCCGGGCAACCTGAAGCGCATTAAATGCTTAGCAAGCATTCATAGCTGGAACCGATAGTGGTCAGTGGAAAAGGTGTCTGATCAGCGGCTCCTAAAGGATATCGAAGACGAATGGAGACCACAATGATCGTGCGTAATCTTCTACACAAGATTCTTTCAGGTATGACGCTCTATCCAGCCGGCGTTGGCTCCTTTGCCAAAAAATTTGCCCGCGTGTTGTGCTACATACCCGGCCTCATTTTCACCGCAATCCTCTTCAGTAACTCTGCGAGCGCCCAAATCAAGGTAACTTCCACGCTACCAAACACAATGATCGTTCCGGCTGGCACCGAGGTGACGTTTACGGTATTCGCCTCCGAGGGAACACAAACATTGACATATACCTGGCAGTACAGTAGCGACGGCGTCAACTTCGCTCCGTTGCCAAATGCTAATGGAATTTCAGGCATCCACAATCCTACTCTAGTCATTGCCAGTGCCCAAACTACTAATGACGGTCAATATCGCTGCATGGTCTCTGATGCGGGCACAAACTCAGCCACCTCCAAGCCGGCGACTCTGACTGTGACAGTGCCGCTGCCTCAGCCCATCTCGCAGGACCCGTCCAACAACAGATACTTCAATTTAGGCGGGCAGACTCTGGCACTCTTGGGCGTCTCCGGCGAGTACCTTCCCCATGTGGATACTGATGGCCGCTCGTTCCCGTGCGGAGCAAACTGTACAACCAGTCCTTCTCTACTTGTATCCAGCGCATATTGCACATATGACACGGTCCCGAGTGACACCTCAAGCACGATCAAAGCACATAGATGCATCGACCAGCTCGCTCTCAGTCACCTGAGTCTTATGCGACTATGGATCTCTCTGAACTCCAGTCCGGGAACAGACAAAACCGGGTCCAACCCGATGGCTCCGTTTCCATATCCGCACGAACAACCTTTCCCGTGCACTCTCGGAGCAGCACCACAATGGAACCTCAATAGCTTCGATGACGTCGCCAGCCAGAATTCGTATCAATGTGACGACCTCATCTCAGACCGTTCCGGCGATACAACCTTCTTCACCAACCTCAAAGAACTTGTCGGATACGCCCAAAGTAAAGGAGTGATCGTCGAAATAACCCTCTTCGATCCTTGGAACGGCACTTCCAGCTTCGGTCCATACCAGTCGAACCAGAATCCAGTCGTGGGCTCGTTTACAAACCCATTGTTGTTTGTGGAGTCTCAAAACTATACTTACCCATCCCCACCCTCATGCACGCCAAAACCGTCCCCTTTGGACTCCCAACCTCTCAGGCCGATCCAGGTGAACCTGCTCATCCAGGTGGTTAACGCCCTCTACTATTACGACAATATTTACTACGAGCTGGCGAATGAGGCTGACTTTCAGGTGGGCCTCACGGAGCAAAATGTGACCGCCTGGCACAAGTATATGGCGGATACTATTACAAGCACAGAAAGCGGCCGGGGTGCTCGCCGGCACTTGATCGCTGCCAACTATACTGGGCAGGCGGCAATCGATGCCACGGTAGGTGCGTCAGGATATTCAGCTCCTACACCCTGTCCAGACGGGTCACTTGAAACCGCCAGCGGCCGCGTTAGTATTCTCAACGGCCACTACATTAAGGTCCAGAAAACCTTCTCCTCACCCACCGTTTCCGCCCTTGACTTGGTCCAAAATTACAATACCTACACGAACGCTGTGCAAATCCCTCAGAACAGAATGATATGGGGATTCAACGAAACCAAACTTACTGGTTATCCTCCGCCGTCACCAAGCAAACAATTTTTCAATGTAGTGAGCAGCATGCGCGCGGAAGCGTCGGAGTTTCTGCTGAAAGGAGGCGGTCTCTATGATTTGTATGCCTTTGATTGGGGAAACTCAACAACCAATCCATCTTGCCAGTCCGACGGGCAGACTCCAAATCCTAACTCTCCCAATCACTGCAATACGACTAGAGCGATCGGATACCTGGGAAAGCTGAGCGATCTGCTGGGGGGCAGGGCCATGGGGGACGACGGTGCGCTACTGATCGCGAACCTGCGAAGCATGAAACGTGACTCGACGGCAGCATGGGTCGGCGGCGCCCCGGCCCAAGGTGATCCTAATGTGCACTGGGCTGCGCTCCAGAATTCCCAGAACCGCTGGCTCTTGTACCTTCATCACAGCACTGTATCCACAGACTCATTCGCACAGTACCAACCTCTGGAAAAAACCGGCTGCACTCAAAATGCCGATAACACATATAGCGAAGACAATGCTTCTGGTGGTTGCTATCACACCACCTACCAGATATCCAACCTACTGGGTTGCAGATCTGGCGTCT
>DATDGH010000311.1:0-3379 GCA_036522215.1 Candidatus Angelobacter sp.
AGGCATCAAAAAATTTCGCGCCTTCATGGAGGAGGCTGCAGACCTGGTTGTCAGCCTCGGCGGCTCGCTCTCCGGCGAGCACGGCGACGGCCAGGCGCGCGGCGAACTGCTGGTAAAAATGTACGGCCCGGAATTAATGGACGCCTTCCGTCAGTTCAAGCGCCTCTGGGACCCGCAATGGAGGATGAATCCGGGCAAAAAGATTGATGCCAATCCGCTGGATGCGAACCTCCGTTTTGGCGCCGGCTACCATCCGCCCAGGGTCCAGACATTCTTCCAATTCCCCGACGATCACGGCGGCTTTGCCGACGCCCCGGCCCGTTGCGTCGGCGTGAGCAAGTGTCGCAAGGATGAAAAAGGCGCCATGTGTCCTAGCTACATGGCCACGCGCGAAGAGATGCACTCCACCCGCGGCCGTGCCCGCCTGCTGTTTGAAATGCTGGAAGGCGATCCTCTGCAGGATGGATGGAAGAACCAGCACGTCCATGAAGCGCTGGATCTCTGCCTGGCTTGTAAGGCCTGCAAGACCGAGTGTCCCCTGAACGTGGACATGGCCACGTACAAAGCTGAGTTTCTCGCTCACTACTACCAAGGCAGGGTCCGCCCGCGCTCCGCTTATGCCATGGGCCTGATCTACTGGTGGTCGCGCATGGTCTCGCCCGTTCCATGGCTGGCCAATTTTTTTATCCGGACTCCGGGGATTTCCAATTTGATAAAACTTCTGGGAGGCGTGTCGCAAAGGCGCCGGGTGCCGAAGTTTGCCGGCAAATCTTTCCGGCACTGGTTCGCTCGGCGTCCCGCGCGCAATCTGGAAAAGCCCCTGGTCATCCTGTGGCCGGATACCTTCAGCAACTATTTTCACCCTCACATCGCCCAGGCCGCAGTCGAGGTGCTGGAGCATGCCGGCTATCAGATCACTATTCCGGGGCAATCGCTGTGCTGCGGTCGTCCCCTGTACGACTTCGGCATGCTCGACCGGGCACAACACCTGCTTGAGAAAACTTTGGACGCATTGCGTCCACAAATCGTGGCTGGAACTCCGGTCATCGGTTTGGAGCCGGGCTGTATCTCCGTCTTTCGCGATGAGATGACCAACCTGCTGGCCCGGAATAAAGACGCGGATCGGCTGAAACAACAGACTTTCCTGCTCAGCGAATTCCTGGTCCGCAAGGCCGACTACCATCCACCACAGCTCAAACGCAAGGCGCTTGTTCACGGCCACTGCCATCACAAATCAGTGCTGAAGTTCGATTCCGAGCAGGAATTGCTAAGGCGCATCGGCCTGGATTTCCAGGTGCTGGATTCCGGCTGCTGCGGCATGGCCGGATCCTTCGGATTTGAAGCCGCCAAATACCTAGTCTCAGTAAAAATCGGCGAACGCGTCCTGCTGCCCGCCATCCGCCAGGCCGCCGAAGATACGCTAATCATCGCCGATGGCTTCAGCTGCTTCGAACAAATCCAGGGCCTCACCGGCCGCAAGCCCCTGCACATAGCGGAAGTCTTGCAAGTGGCCATCCAGGAAGAGCAGAAAGCAGGCCTCCAGGAGAATCGTTTGGCACAGCAACCGCAAGCCACTGCGCGATACTAGCGCGCAACTGCTTTTCCGATCACCGGATCACCCGGGGTCCCCGACGCACGCCGGTTTTTGTTTTTGCGTGTGGCGGGGTGGAGGTCACCCGATCACGCGCGATCACCCGATTCTCCCTGTGGCCTGTGGCCTATGGCCTGTGGCCTGGCTTTTCGTAATAATCGCGGCCCGGCTCCGTCTTTACATGTGTTGTCGGCATTCCCAGTCGGCATTCTCGACGAGAACCACGCTGTTTCCGCCGCAACGAAAAAACTCTCCTGGTCGTTTGCATAACGGCATGAAAGGTGAATCCGGATGATCCTGACGAAACTCTGCTCCTTCTGCGCGAAATTAGCGCTTCCCTTCGTTCTTGTTTCGATCACAGCCCCGGCTTATTCACAATCTTCTGCACCCTGGACGGATCCTTCCCCCCATCATGTAAGTTTTGTGACCGTGGACAAGGACGTTCGCCTTGAGGTCCTCGATTGGGGAGGCTCTGGCCAATCCCTTGTTCTGCTGGCAGGCGGCGGGAACACCGCACATGTGTTTGACGACTTCGCCTTGAAACTCACCGGTGAATACCACGTTTACGGCATTACCCGCCGCGGATTTGGCGCCTCCGCATATTCCGGCTCTGACTATGGAGCGGACCGCCTCGGTGATGACGTGGTGGCGTACTCGACTCTCTCAAGCTCTCGAAACCCGTGTTGGTCGGTCACTCCCTTGCCGGTGAAGAACTAAGCTCGGTTGCATCCAGGTACCCGAATCGGGTTGCCGCCGTGGTGTACCTTGATGCGGCATATCAATATGCATTCGACAACGGGAAAGGAACGGCGATGAGCGAGTTTCAAGGGAATGAACCTCGACCTCCAGCTCCAGGCCCAGACGACCTGGCCAGCTTTAGCGCCTACGCCAAACGGTTTGCGCGTGTAAATGGCGTTGCCTTGCCTGAGTCGGAATTCCGGCAAGGCTGGGACTCCACACCGGACGGAAAGGTGGGAAAGCGCCGCATTCCCCCAGGGGCCGCCGGGATCAAGGTGGGCATGAAGAAATACGCGAACATCCCGGTACCCGCACTCGCGATTTTTGCCGTGCCTCACGACCTGGGAGCCTGGGTCAAAGCCAGCTCAGACCCCACCGTTCAGGAAGCCGCCAGAACTTTTACCGCGCTGGAAACGCCGTTAACCGAGC
Source organism: Candidatus Angelobacter sp. (assembly GCA_036522215.1). Taxonomy (GTDB): domain Bacteria; phylum Acidobacteriota; class Terriglobia; order Terriglobales; family Acidobacteriaceae; genus Angelobacter. Next base: position 2,759 of record DATDGH010000311.1, read on the forward strand.
GCCAGGCAAAGGCATTTGAGGAAGGTGTGCCAAACGCGCATGTCGTCAGGCTCGCCGGCGCAAGTCACTTCATCTTTTTATCCAACCAAGCCGACGTGCTCCGGGAAATGCACGCATTTGTTATGGCCATTGCGCCGCGTTAGGCGCGCAATGGCCAAGCGTCAGCGTCTAGCAACTCGCTTGCGAGTTGCGTGCCTTTAGGCAGACGTGAGCGAAGCGAATTGAATATTTGGGTCTTGCTTTTCCGATCACGCGCGATCACCGGGCTCCCCGACGCACGCTGGTTTTTGTTTTTGCGTGTGGCGGGGTGGAGGTCACCCGATTGTTAACGCCAGCTCTATCTTACGCATTAGAGTCGCAGTTTCAGTCCGGCTAAACCGGTGTCGCGGCTGACCAACACCTCCCAATCGAAAGCCACTCGCGAAACGAATACAGATGTGAACAGGTTGGTTATCAGGCCGATCACCAGGGTAGTCGCGAACCCTTTCACCGCCGGAGTCCCAAAGAAGAACAGAAAAATGCATGAGACCACCGTGGTCACATGGGTATCCACCAGGGTGGCAAAAGCTTTGGAAAACCCGGCCGCCACCGCCGCTCCAGACGGCTTGCCTGCTCGCAACT
>DATDGH010000312.1:0-4791 GCA_036522215.1 Candidatus Angelobacter sp.
CTCCTGCGTTTGGCGGCGACAACAACATTGATCGCGGTGATCTCGGTCTCTCCAAACCATCTTCGTATCCCGCATCCAGTTACAAGATTCAAGCCGGCATGGACGGTGAAATTTATCCGGTTTTTGCTAACTATGCCTCTCTGCAAAAACGGGATGAACGCTCCTTCCCCGCAGTTTCAGTTACAGTTTCAAATCCGGGCGACACCTTGCTGCGTGAGCGCATTGCGGTAAGAGTGTTGGGCTGGAGCGACGAGGAAATCCAGATGGCCGAAGTGGCGCCCGGCGCCACCCAGACCCTCCTGTTTGCACCCGCCTTCCTGCCGCGCTTGTACAAAAACCATGAAATCGTCGCTGCCACTGCGCAGGTCTCAGTGAATGACCTTTCCGGACGCTTGGTTTACGAAAATACCGTGCCGGTGCGGATACGATCAGCCGAGGACATCTATTGGGGCAACGGTTTTAAGTACGCACAGTTCATTGCTTCCTGGGTAACCCCTCACGATCTGGAGTTGGAAGGGGTTCTGACTCGCGCAGTCAACTTCCTCCCGGATCGGCGTCTTCCCGGGTATGAAGACTGGAAAAACGCTGATCAGCAGGAACAGGAAACCTATCGCGAAGCCAAGGCTATTTTCATGGCCTTAAAGGGCCAGGGCTTGGCCTATGTCAACAGCTATTCCACCCTGGGTGGTCATCAGGATTTAAGCGAGCGGGTCCGCATGCCGCGCGTCAGCCTGGTTCAGAGCAGCGCGAATTGCATTGATGCTGCGGTGATGTATGCCTCCCTTTTTGAGAATCTCGGGATGGATGCCACGGTGGTGATTGTTCCCGGACACGCCTACGCCGGCGTGCGCGTAGCGCGCGGCTCAGAGAAATTTCTCTTCATTGATGTCGCCTTGACGGGACGTGCGACTTTTGAGGCTGCCGTAGCTTCAGCCGACCGTGGATTGGCCCGGCACAGCGCCGCCTCCGTAAAGCGGGTAGTGATTCAACAGGCGCGTGAAGCCGGCATCTATCCCATGCCTTAAACCTGGTCACCACAAAACTCAAGTTCTGGTTACAACCGCCGTCCTCCAAAGCTCATCCATGTCTCCGGCAAAGGCAGAATTTGATTGCTTGTCGGACCAGGAAAAGCTCTTGACAATCGGCCGTTCCCGCATAAAAATACCCCAAATTCGTCTCGAGGCGTCTGACAGGCTCGCGCCTTAACGAATATGAGCACATTCCATAGTTCACCAACCGCGAAAAAGCCCCCCGAATTAACGGACATGAAAAAGGTCTGTCGCCATCCCCGCGTACGTGTTGTCGCCCGCGAAGAAGACGCAGAATTCGTAGAATGCCAGGAATGTGGCGATGTCTTTGATTCCAGTGAATTCAAGGACATGGCCATCGAAGACGGCATCAAGCCGGAAGATGCCTGAAGCCAGACCGCGGTCTCTCTTCCCCCGCTGTGATCCGCCCAGGGTGTGGTTTTTGCCTTCAATTCTCAATTACCCAGGTTACCCGAGTTACCATTCCGGGTCAGTTTTCTCTTGAGTAAGGGCCCTATGACTGCTATGGTTTGCCTATCTCGGTCCCAGGCTCCCCTCTTTTGTCACACACATGACACCCATTGCCTTCGTCGTCGACGATTCGATGCTGATCCGCCATACCGTCTGCCGCTATCTTGAAGAATTGGGCTGCCGCGTAGAGTCCGCAACCAACGGAGAAGAAGCTCTGGAGATGCTTCGCGATCTGCATCCGCACATCATCATCACTGACCTTCAAATGCCCAAAATGGACGGCTATCAACTCATCCAGGCGTTGAAGAATGCACCAGAGACATCCTCCATTCCCATTGTGATTCTGGCTGCCGCTACCTCTAGGGCAGAGAAATTTCTCGAGGCGCGAGCTGACTTCGTTGTCTTCAAGGACATCGATATCGAAAACCAGTTGCGCCAGGTTTTGCAGAAGGCGCTGCTGCTCTCTGATGGGCCGCCCCAAAACTCACCGCAGGGCTAAAGACGCCTCCGCCGAGAATTCAGCAGCAGCAAAGTCCTGGGCCAGATATTTGGGGTAGGCTGCCGCCGCAATCATGGCCGCATTGTCCGTGGACAGCTTGCGCGATGGAAAGTACACCGGAACGCCCTCCTGCGAAGCCTCTCGATCAAAGGTTTCACGCAGTTCGCTGTTGGCCGCCACGCCCCCAGTTACAAATAGAGTGCGTGCCTGTTGCTCACGCGCTGCCTGCAACGTCTTCCCCACCAGGTCGCCGACTACTGCGCGCTGGAACGATGAAACCAGATCCAGTGTCTTCTTGTCGCATAGGGCCAGAATGTCTTCAGCCCTGGGCTTGGGCACTCCGGCAAGCTGCTTGTGGCGGGCATCAATCGTGGCGCGCATGCCTTCCAGTTCCACGTAGCGCAGCACAGCTGTCTTGATTCCACTGAAAGAAAAGTCGTGTGCCGTCTGTTTTTCCCTGGCCACACCGCGATTGCCATGTTTGATCTGCGCCGGACCAAAGCGAACGGCCTGGGGGTTCCCATGGCGTGCCAAAGCGTCGATGATCGGTCCCCCGGGATATCCCAATCCCAGCAGCTTGGCCACTTTGTCGTAGGCTTCCCCGGCTGCGTCATCGCGCGTGCGCCCGATGTTCTGGTAAACCCATCCCGCCCCCTTCTCCTCGGCAAGAAACAGGTGCGTGTGCCCGCCCGAGACCACCAGCGCCAGGACGGGAAACTCGATCTGGAAGTTGCCTTTCTGCCTCTCTTCCAGCAGCACCGCGTGGATATGGCCTTCCAGATGATTGACCGTAATCAGCGGCTTTTGCTGGGCGAAGGCCAGGGCCTTGGCGTAGCTGATCCCCACCAGCAGCGCGCCCGCCAATCCCGGCCCCTGGGTTACTGCAATGGCATCAACGGATTCGTAGCTCTGCCCCGCTTCTTCCAACGCGCGACGCACCACGGGAACTATGGCACGCAGGTGCTCCCGCGAAGCCAATTCCGGTACCACCCCGCCATAGGGCTGGTGGACTGCGATCTGGGAAGACACCACGTTAGAGAGCACGTGCTCCCCTGAAGCCACCACCGCGGCCGCTGTCTCATCGCACGATGTCTCAATCCCCAGAATGCGCTCTTCAGCCATATATCTATATTATTAGAGGAGCAGGTTGGAGTAGGTTTTTGAAGTTTACCGAACAATACGACGTCGTGGTGGTCGGGGCCGGTCACGCCGGCTGCGAAGCGGCTATGGCCGCGGCCCGCATGGGCCTGAAGACGGCCCTGTTCACGCTCAACGTGGACCTGATTGCCCAGATGTCTTGTAACCCTGCAGTTGGAGGCATCGCCAAGGGACATCTGGTGCGCGAAGTGGATGCCCTGGGTGGAATCATGGGCGAGGTCACAGACGCGGTCGGAATACAGTTCCGGCTGCTCAATACCTCCCGCGGTCCCGCTGTGTGGTCACCACGCGCCCAGTGCGATAAGCAGCAATACCGCCTGAAAATGCGCGAGGTATTGGAAAGCCAACTTAACCTCCAGATCAAACAGGCTGAGGTAGCCGAACTGATGCTGGAAGAACGAGAATCGTGTGGCACAACCCCCGGGGCCCCCAACACGCGCGCGGTTTTTGCGCGGGGTGGAGTGGAAGGCGCCCCCGGCAGTGTCCGGGTCGCCCGTGGCATCAAGCTGCGCGATGGCCGCACCGTTGGCGCCCAAGCCGTCATCATCACTACCGGGACTTTCCTGAACGGGCTCATCCATTGCGGCGAGCAGACCTATCCCGCCGGACGCAGCGGCGAGCCGCCTTCCCAACTTCTGGGTGAGTCGCTCAAGCTGCTGGGCCTGCGTGGATGCCGCCTGAAGACCGGAACGCCCCCTCGCCTGGATGGCCGCACCATTGACTGGTCAAGGTTTGAGCTGCAACCGGGCGACGCCGATCCCACTCCCTTCAGCTTCCGCACGCGCAAGATCGAGCAGAAGCAGGTGCCGTGCTATGTGGCCTTCACCACGCCGGAGACCCATCGCATCATTCAGCAGAACGTGCATCGTTCTCCCATGTATTCCGGTCAGATCAAGAGCATTGGCCCGCGCTATTGCCCCAGCATCGAAGACAAGATCGTCAAGTTTCCGGATAAGACCACGCACCAGCTCTTCCTGGAGCCGGAAGGTCTGAACACCCACGAGATCTATGTGAACGGCATGAGTACCTCCATGCCCATTGATGTACAGCTCGCGGTGATCAAGTCCATTCCCGGACTGGAGACGGCGGAGATGCTCCGCCCAGGCTACGCCATCGAGTATGACTCCATTGATCCCACGGAACTGGAGCGCACGCTGGAGACCAGAAAGATCGAGCGGCTCTTCCTCGCCGGTCAAATCAACGGCACCTCCGGCTACGAAGAGGCCGCCTGCCAGGGAATCATGGCTGGAATCAATGCGGCGTTGAAGGTCAAGAATGAACCGCCCTTGATGCTAGACCGCACTGAGGCCTATACAGCCATCCTGATTGACGATCTCATCAGCAAGGGAACCAATGAGCCGTACCGGATGTTTACCTCACGGGCCGAATTTCGCCTGCACCTCCGCATTGATAATGCCGACCGCCGCCTGACTCCCCACGGCCGCCGCATCGGCCTGATTGGCGATGCCGTCTGGGCTGAATATCTGGCCAAGCACCAGCGCGCGCAGAAGCTGGCGGAGCTGCTGGAAAAGACGAAAATTTCTTCCGCCATGCTGGAGCAGATTGCAAATGCGCGTCGGGAGCGGCTGAGCAATCACCCTTCGCCGGAAGAAGTGGCGGCCGCTGAATCCAATC
>DATDGH010000313.1:0-7329 GCA_036522215.1 Candidatus Angelobacter sp.
GGGCCAGCGTGCGGAGGAAGCCCTGGTAGACGTAAACTGCGCGGGACTCTCCAAAGAGCTGCTGGAATCGGAATTGTTTGGGTACGAGAAAGGCGCTTTCACCGGAGCAGCGGGCAGCAAACAGGGCCTGATCGAGGCGGCGCACCGGGGCATTCTGTTTCTGGATGAGATTGGCGAGATGGACTTGCTGGTGCAACCCAAACTGTTAAAAGTCCTGGAGAACAGCAGGTTCCGCCGGCTGGGCGATGTACGCGAACGCACTGCCGACATCCAGGTAATCGCGGCCACCAATCGCGACCTGATGCAATCGGTGCAGCAGATGAAGTTTCGCGAAGACCTGTATTTTCGCATCAGCACCTTCCACGTCCGCATTCCGCCGCTGCGGGAGAGGCCTGAAGACATTCTGCCACTGACTAACAGCCTGCTTCAGAGTCTCTTCAACGATCTGGCGCGCGACCGGAAGGAGCTGAGTTCGGGCGCAGAATCTGCGCTGCGATCCTACTCCTGGCCGGGAAATATACGCGAATTGCGAAACGTGCTGGAACGCGCGGTCCTTACGTGCGAGAAACCGGTGGTGGGAGTGCAGGACCTCAGGCTGGCAGAGCGGGCAAAAACCCTGCCGCCAATTCCTTCAGAACCCGGAGTCACGCTGGAGGAGATGGAGCGTCAATACATTATCAGCATACTGAGGGAAGAGAATGGAAAGGTGGCGCAGGCCGCATCGCGATTGGGAATTCCCCGGAGCACGCTTTATCAGAAGATTAAGTCTTTTGGGATATTAGTCAGTAGTTAGCCCCATCACCGGCTCGCCGGATTGAACAATCTGTGATACGGTGCAACCCTTTGCTAAAGACTGCTTTTTCTACACCCGCGCCGGAGGTTTGTCTTCTACCGCCGGGGGGAGAGGGTCGAAGTTCGTTTTCCAAGGGTGCTGCACCACCGGTTGGGTGGCAGCTCCATTCTTATTGCGCATCAACAACGCCAGTTCTACCCGGTTCCATACTCCTACTTTGCGGAAGATGCGAGAGAGCTCGTTGCGCACGCTCTGTTCCTTGATCTTAAGCTTGCGGGCGATCTCCCGGTTGGGATAGGCCTGCGCCACCAGGTCAGCAATACGAGCTTGAGCCGGGGTGAGACGATACAAGTCCCGCAGGACCCGGGTTGAGGCTGCGGCGCGACCGTCGTCCACTGTATCCAGGGTCTGGACCAACTGGTGGCTGGTTCCGCCAGTGATGCTCTCCGGACCGGAGTGAAAGACGATCACCAAGGTGTTGGGACAGAACTCGTGAACAAAGCGGAGGATCTTGAGCCGCTCAGGGTCATGCTTGGGATTCAACTGAATAATTACGCCGCTAACCTCTCTCTTCTGCAATAACTGCTTGGCTAGCACAAGGTCAGCCGTTACGGTAAGCTTCCAACCCACAGAGCGCAGTGATTGCAGCAGAGCTTCGGGTACAGTGTCGCTTCCGGCAACGATCAATAGATTGTCCATTTACTAAACTCCCGGCACTTTCTGCCTGATGCCCAGTGAATCGGCGGGCGGAAGCGAGACTTGAGAGGGAAACCTTACGAACAGACTCAAGAAATGGGTACTTTGGTAAGCGAGCGGAATTTGGTAATTGAGAAATAAGGTAATTTTAAAATCAAGAAAACCAATTTCCGCGAAGTGAAGTAAGGCCAACGGCGAAGCCTTGCCGGTAACGGTCCACTCCCGGGAGCCGTCATTCCCGTTCTCATTAATCCTTCTTAATCTGGCGATTAGTTTTCGTTAATGTCCAGCGCCTGTCGTCCCGTTTCTGGATTCTGTAATTCTCTGTACCAGCGTCGAGTACGCAAGTCCTCGATTTTTGAAGGACTTAACAGTACACCTGTTTGGCGATCCTCATGCCTTAGTACTGGGCGAGGAGAGAACAGACAATGTCAACCAATGTATTCAATCCAGCCGCCCCGGAGTTAGTGATTAACAACTATTTCAGCCTGGTCCAGGCGATTGCCAGAAAAATCAAGCGCCGTTTGCCTGCCCACGTGGACATTGATGACCTGGTGCAAACAGGAGTCATCGGTTTGCTTGAGGCTTCGAGCCGTTACGACGCTTCCCGCGCGGTGGATTTCGCCACTTTTGCGAATTCGCGGATCACCGGCGCAATCCTGGATGAACTGCGCAAATCAGATCCTTGCTCCCGTCACGATCGCAAGAAGTCGCGTGAAGCTGAAGATGCCAGACTGCGGTTGCGCGTGGCCACCGGTGAAGAGCCGTCGCGTGAGCAGGTGGCAGAAGCCGTCGGCGTGGGACTGCAGGAATACGAGAAGATGCTCCAGCGGCTGGAGTCAGGAAAACAGAATACAGCGTATTGCAATGATGACGAAACGACCCCTGATGAAATAAGCCAACTCCCGTCAAACGATGAAAGTCCGTATGACACGTGTTGCAAGCGGGAAGACTACAAGCTCCTGAAATCACAGATTGATCAGCTTAAATCCAGGCACCGCGACATCCTGCGGCTTTATTACTTCAAAGATTTAGGGCTGAAGGAAATTGGTGAACGGCTGGGCGTAGGCGAAGCGCGTGTCTGCCAGCTTCACAAACAAGCGTTAGTGGAGCTGCGACGCCTGGTGGAGCGCAAGCAGTTGAGGGCTCCGATGGCCAGCAACCTGATTCAGTAAAAGATTCTCCTTTCTCTCCTGAACAGACCACGAAGGAAAACCAGCCTTCGTGGTTTTTTTTCTAGAAGCATTCAGCACTCAGCATTCAGCATTCAGCCCGCAAACATCTCAGGCTGAAGGGACGCATTACCGTCGGCCTGGCTGGAGGCGGTCTAGAGATTATGTGGAAACGGTCTAACTCCAGCAAAATGTGCAAGAGCAAGCGTCGACATTTGAGAGGGTGTTGATGAGACGGTGTTGAGCACCGTCTGTACGGCTAAGAGTATCGGGGCAGAGCTTCACTGAATAATCCGGGAAACAAAAAGAGCAGGCCAGGTTCCGGTGGGAATCTGGCCTGCTGTTTTTAGTGGTCTTTCGTTGGCCGCTTACTGCGGGCTGGGACTGCCGGTCTGACCGGTACCTGTGGTGGCCACAGCGGGGGAAGATTCGGAGTTGATCTTGACTGTAGCCATGATGCGATCCAGTTTGTCGAACAGATCCGAATAGTCGAGCGTCTTGGAAGATACCCGCCCCTCTTCTACTCCCATGGCGAACTCATAGCATGTGCCACCGCCATCATGATTGGGTTCGAAATGGTGATAGTACTTAACGTCCTCCTGCTCGGTCGCATTTTCCACCTTGGCGAACTCGACATCGTGAATGGTGGTTCTGGAAGGTATCGAGACGTCATGGGAATCAACCGGCGAATTGGCTGCCGCGTCGAATGCGTCTGGCACGGAAAATTGCCGGCATTGCTGTGAAGTCAGCATCTTGTGGGCGCTCACACTGAAGAATGAGGTGGAAGAGCCACTGGGCAATTCGATGGTCGCCAGGGTGACGCCGCCTGGTTGCACGAAATTCGTCGGTATCCCTTCCGCCAAAGTTGAGGTCTGGTCGTCCTGTCCCGGAGTGGTCAGGTTGTATTCCCCGGGAAAGCGGAACGAGACGCCGTAGGTGCTGCTGGTGTAAGCGACGGTGCGAGCCCGTCTGACAACCGGTTTCTTCTTCGCCGTCACTACTGGTTTTTCGGGAATGGTAACGGGTGGATTTACCTTTACCGGAACCTGATTGCTCTGGGTGGAAGAACTCGCGCTCTTCTCATTGCTTTTGGCATTGGAGCAGCCACTCAGGCCGATGATGGTCCCCACCAGGATGAGCAGAATGGTGATTGCCATCAGTGAGGCGCCGAGCTGGCGCAGGATTTGGAAGACGCCGAAGCTGTGCGTCGTGGAATTTGAATTGAATGATTTTAGTTGTGCCATGGTTAATTTACCTCCGCTGCTTAGCGCAGCGCCAGGGCTAGAGGCAAGGCGGGCTCCATTGCGGAATTAACTCATTCTGCAGGACTTAACGGCTATTGGGTAGCCAGAATGTTGTGGCATTGGTAGGACAGTGTGTCTGCAGAGACACACGAATCGCCGTGACCTCCACCCCCACCACCCGCAAAACCGGCGTGCGCGTTGGGGACCCCGGTGATCGCTCGTGATCGGGTGATCGGAAAACCAGTCACTGAGTCACTATCGACGAGGAATTAGTAACTTTTGCCTAGGAAAAATTTTCAGCCGAAGGGAATTCCTTACGCTATTTCAGAGATCGGCAGAGTTCTAAGTGCTTTGTTTTCAGTTAACGAGGAATGGCATTGGGGGTGCATTAGTAGAGGCCAGACGAAGTGGCGCGCATCGGGGCGCTTTCGAAAGGATCTAACGGCCAGAGATCCATCGAAAGTGCCCCGTTGCATTTGTGATCGCTTTACTGAAAGCGTAGCCCAAAAGAGTGCTAACCCGTTTAAAGACTTGTTGGGTGTGTACGCAATCGGGTCATCGGAAGAAACCCCAAATGTCCATTTCGTTCTGAGCAGCTTGGAAATCAGACAAGTTGTATTTTTTCCCGCAGGTCAAGGCCGGCGCGGCGAAGAATGGCGGCAATCTCCTCATCGTTGAGCCGCGTGGCATCATATTCAACTCGAATGGTTTTTTCTTTTTCATCCAGCTTGATCTTGCGCACTCCGTAAACTTCCCAGGCATTATTGAGCGCCCACATTTCGCGCTCGCCTGGAGGCGTTCCGTACCTAAAAGCTACGTCAAGCAGAGTCATTCGATCTCCCTCACACAATCGTTGAATTCGCTGCCGCTCACCCCTGCCTAAAGGCCCGCGAATCGCAAGCGATTCACCAGGGGCTGATACTCCGCAAAATGGTCCGCTGTGGCGGCCCATTTGTGGGGCGGAGTTCCGTACCTAAAAGCTACGTCAAGCAGAGTCATGCGTGCTCCTCAAATTCTCAAGATCCGTTTGAATAGCGAAACACTCTAATATAGTCGAAATTAAGATAAGGAAGAACTTGATGGCAGCTGACCTGCAAATTCTGGATCCTGTCTGCGGTATGACTGTGGATCCGCAGAAGGCCCGTGGCACGGTAGAGCACAGGGGAAAGACCTACTATTTTTGCAGTCCGCGATGCATCGAGCACTTTCAAGCCGAGCCGGAAAAATATTTGCGGCCGAAACTGGTAACAATTGGCATGGCGAAGCCGCCGCGGCAGCAGTTTGAGACCGCGCCAGCAACCGGGAAGGGAAGCTGGGTGTGCCCGATGGATCCGGAGGTGCAGGAGAGAAAACCCGGTCCTTGTCCGGCCTGCGGCATGGCGCTGGAGCCGGCTGCTGTGCAATACACCTGTCCCATGCATCCGGAGGTTGTGCACGACCGGCCCGGTACGTGTCCGATCTGCGGCATGGCGTTGGAATCAAGACTTGCCGCAATCCATGAGGAAGACGATTCAGAGTTGCGCTCGATGCAGCGACGGTTATGGGTGAGCGCAATCCTCAGCATCCCTCTGCTCTTATTCTCTATTGTTTCATTGCCTCTTTGGCCGGCTCTGGTCGAGTGGCTACAACTGGGGCTGGCGACGCCGGTTGTGCTTTGGGGAGGATTCCCGTTCTTCCAGCGCGGCTGGACTTCGGTTGTCAATCGCCGTCTGAATATGTTCACGCTGATCGCGCTGGGCACAGGTGTGGCCTATATCTACAGCGTGATCGCAACAATCGCTCCACAGATCTTTCCGGCGTCAGTGCGATTGGAGAACGGCAGGCCAGGAGTTTACTTTGAAACCAGCGCCATCATTGTGGCCCTGGTGCTGCTGGGCCAGGTGCTGGAACTGCGTGCGCGAAGGCAAACCAGCAGCGCCATACGAGCGTTGCTCGATCTTAGCCCCAAGACTGCCCGGCGAGTCCGGCCGGATGGAGCGGATGAAGAGATTCCGCTGGAGGAGGTGCGCAAGGGCGATCGGTTACGGGTACGACCCGGCAATCGTGTTCCGGTGGATGGTGTGGTGGAAGAGGGCAGCAGTGCGGTGGATGAATCCATGATCACGGGCGAGTCGATACCAGCGGAGAAGACTGCGGGCGTGCAGGTGATTGGCGGCACGTTAAATCAGACCGGTTCATTCATCATGCGCGCAGAAAAACTAGGGGCCGAGACCATGCTGGCGCAAATTGTGCGCATGGTAGCAGAAGCCCAACGCAGCCGGGCGCCGATCCAATCACTGGCGGATAAGGTGTCCGCTTATTTTGTTCCCGCGGTTGTAGTGGTTGCAGTACTCACGTTTCTGGCATGGCTTCTGTTGGGACCGGAACCACGTTTTGCTCACGCGCTGATTAATTCGGTCGCCGTACTCATCATTGCTTGCCCTTGCGCGCTGGGGCTGGCAACGCCGATGGCGATCATGGTGGGTAGCGGACGGGGCGCTCGCGCTGGAGTGCTGATCAAGAATGCAGAGGCCCTGGAAGCCATGGAGAAGGTCAACACCCTGGTGTTGGACAAAACCGGGACGCTCACGGAAGGGAAGCCGCGAGTACTTCAGGTAATTGCCAGCCAGGGTTTCGATGAGGCTGAAGTTTTACGGCTGGCAGCCACTCTGGAACGTTCCAGCGAGCATCCATTGGCTACTGCCGTCCTTAAAGAGGCAGGCGAGCGCAACCTGCGACTGGGTGGGGTTGATCGGTTTCAATCAATCACCGGGAAGGGAATTGCAGGCGAGGTAGACGGAAGGGAAGTGGCGATTGGCAACCTGCTGCTTTTGAAAGAACGCGGAATAGAGCCTGGCGAATTGGGCATCCGCGCGGAAGAACTTCGACAAAAGGGCCAAACGGTAATGCTGGTCGCAGTGCAAAGCCGGGCGGCGGGACTGATTGCAGTGGCTGATCCCATTAAAGACTCGGCCCGCAAAGCGGTGCCCGAGCTACGCAGGAGAGGGTTAACCCTGGTCATGTTGACCGGGGACAGCCGGAGCACCGCCCAGGCCATTGCTGCTGAATTGGGCATCAGTGAATTTGAAGCTGGGGTACTTCCAGACAAGAAATCCGATATAGTCAAGGGTCTTCAAATCGAGGGCCGCACGGTGGCCATGGCAGGCGACGGTATCAACGATGCTCCCGCACTGACCCAAGCGGATGTGGGCATTGCCATGGGTACGGGGACCGACGTAGCCATTGAAAGCGCGGACATCACCCTCATCAAGGGTGATGTGGGCGGTATCCTGCGAGCCCGACGCCTCAGCAAAGCGACGATGAGCAATATCCGCCAGAATCTCTTCTTCGCCTTTATCTACAATCTGCTCGGCGTGCCCATCGCTGCCGGCGTGCTGTATCCATTCTTTGGGCTGCTCTTGCAGCCCATGTTTGCCGCCGCGGC
>DATDGH010000314.1:0-2747 GCA_036522215.1 Candidatus Angelobacter sp.
GTGCTGGTCTCACAGATTGAAGCCTGGAACCGGGGCGATCTGCAAGGATTCATGGAGGGCTACTGGCACTCGCCGGAACTGACCTTCTTTTCCGGGGCTAATGTCTATAAAGGATGGCAGGCGGCGCTGCAGAGATATCAACAGGCCTACCAGAGCACGGGCAAGGAAATGGGCAAGCTCGAGTTCCAGGACCTGGACATTGATCTGCTTGGACGCCAGGCCGCTATGGTTACGGGCAAGTGGCGACTCACCATGTCCGATGGCAAGACGCCACACGGGATCTTCACGTTAGTAATGAAGAAGTTCCCGGTCGGCTGGCGGATCGTGCACGACCACACCTCCAGCGCCGATAAGTAATCAGTAGCTGGTAAACTGTTAACATCCTCTCGCGCGGAGAGGTGTGTGAGCGGTTGAAACAGTCGGTCTTGAAAACCGATATACCCGAAAGGGTATCGGGGGTTCGAATCCCTCCCTCTCCGCCATGTACCATTATTTTCTTGTATTTAGCAGCATTCCTGTCTATCATCCTGTCTGTAAGTGAAAGGTTTCCAAGCCCACAGATAGGAGATTCCCTCAAGTGCCCAGAGCAGAAAAGAAGACCGGCTATGCCTGCCGGGTCAACATTCTCAAGTACGTCAAGGTAGCTGATAAGTGGCGTTTTGCCCCGGTACAATTTGTCAACAACAAGCTGAAATTCGATTGTGTACTGATTGACGGAAAAGCCGAGCGTCACTCGGAAGGAACTTACTATATCGAGTGGTACGAGGACGGAAAGCGCCGTCGCCAAAGCGTGAAGGATTCCGGCGAGGTGCTGGACCAGGCGCGGCGCAAAGCGATTGCCCTGGATGCCGGCTGCGTATTCCGGTGAAATGGTCCAGGTATTCCGGTGAAGCGGTCCAGGGTCGGAGCGAAGCGACGCTGGTTTTTCAATGATCCAAGAAGTGGACCGCATCAGTCAAGATGGGGCTTGTAGCGATGAGGATGGGCATTAAATTTAGCATCATTTCGTTTTTCGATTTTCGATGAAGAGGGGCAGTCGATGACCGCCCCACAGGAGTTGAAGAACGGTTCAGTTTTGGCTGGTTTTCCACGATTGTTCCATCCGCACTACCTTACGGCGTAACAGATCCCAATAGCTCTCGGAAATGGTGGTCTCCACGATCTCATCGACGGTGGCCAGGAAGTATTGCAGACTGGCGATGGGCTGGCGAACACCATGATTGATCATGGAGATGTATTTTCGAGCGCATCCCAACAAGATAGCTCGCTGGACCTGCTGCAAGGTGATCCCACGACGATAGAGATGGATGGCAATCTTTTCATCGGCAGGAGTGAAAGCGGATTGTACACAGGCGGGAGCGAGGAACAAGTCGCGAACGCTGCGCACAAACTCTGCCTCCGATGCACCGCCTTGCGCTGGGTTGTTTTGCTTGTGATACGGCCAGAAACGATCACGGACTTCCAGGGTCACGCCGAAAGTCATGTCCATTTCCACATCGCACACAGTGTGATCCTGAAGTTCTGACAGTTGTTGTGTAAGGACCTGCCGGCTTCTTTTCAAAGCTTGCGCCAAGGCTTCGGCGCGTATACGAAGACGTCCCGTGTGACGGTCGGCGTGCAAACAAGCATAGACGTACAGTTTGAACGCGCCATCGGAGAGCAAGGCCAGGGCTTGGGCAAACTCCCGACCAGCGGCAAACCAACCGCTGGATTGTTTGAGAAGCAGTCTGGCGCCATTCATGCGCGGCCTCCTGCGGGAAGCTCGTCCTTGGTTTTCTTTTTCTTACGCATCGATTCCCCTTGCATCTCGAGGCGATAAGCATTGTGGACCAGCCGGTCGAGGATGCTATCGGCAATCGTGGGATCTCCGATCTGGGCATGCCAACTGGTTACCGGAAGCTGGCTGGTCAGAATGGTGGAGCGCCGGTTGTAACGGTCATCACAGATCTCCAGGAAGTTCCTCCGTTCCTCGTCGCACAGAGGAGCCATGGCGAAGTCGTCCACCACCAAGACATCGGTGCGGGCCATCGCCTCCAGCAATCTGCCTAGACTGCCATCGGCGCGGGATTGGGCCAAGTCACGAAACAACTTCGTGGCAGGTTTGTACAGCACGGTGTGGCCGTCGCGGCAGGCCTTTTGTGCTAGAGCCTGCGCCAGCCAAGACTTGCCAATCCCTGTAGGGCCGGTCAGCAGGACGCTGAGATGTTGCTGCACCCAGTCCGAAGTGGTCAGACCGCGCATGGTCGAGGCATCCATTTGCCGCGGGTAACGGTAGTTGATGTCTTCCACACAGGGTTCGGAAGACAACTTGGATCTCTTCAAGCGACGCGCCAGGGCCTGGTTCTCCCGCCAGGTCCAGTGATGATCGACTAGCAAGCCGAAGCGTTCCTCAAAGCTAAGCCGGCTGACTTCCGGATCCTGCACTTGTTTCTCATAGGCCATGGCCATGCCGATCAACTTGAGGGCCTGCAGTTTGTCGAGGGTGACTTGTTTTAGCATGAGCCCACCTCCGGCTTGTTCTCCGGACCGGCATAGTAATCGGGACCGCGAACGTTCTCATGCTCCAGGGGTGGAAGAAGCGGCTTAGATTCAGGTAAAGGTTGGCGATCCAGTCCGCGTTCCAAAATCGATTTCACGCTCTTATAGGTACACACCTTGAGGTGCAAAGCCCGCGCACAAGCGGCTTCCATTCTCGCTTTTCCATAACGGTCACTCAGGCGGATCACGCCCAATGCCGAACGATATCC
>DATDGH010000315.1:0-2974 GCA_036522215.1 Candidatus Angelobacter sp.
CGCCCGGCGTCCCGAGCACTCTTCCGCCCGGTACGAATCCCGACCAGGCGGACATCGATTTCACCGGCACGATCATGCCGCCGCCCAACTCCGGCGTCGCGCCGCTCACCGACGACGAGAAAATGACCATCGCCCGCTGGATCGACCTGGGCGCGCCCATCACCGGCTCCGATCCGTCGTACAAAGGCTACTTCGCCGACGAGATCAAGCCCACGATTGCGCTGTCGTCGCCGCGTTCTGGAACCATCCCCGGCCCGTTAAACCAAATCCGCATCGGAATGTTCGACGCCTACTCGGGCATCAACGCAAGCTCGCTCTCGGTAACCACGAACTTCGCGGTGAACGGCAATCCGGCGGGAACCGAACTCGGCCCAAGCTTCTCGCAAACCGATCTCTCGGTCTGGACCCTGGCACTCTCCACGGCCCTGACGAGCCTCTCGAACGGCCACATCGTCGTCAAAGTCAAAGACAACTCCGGCACATCGGGAACCAACTCAATCCCTTTGAGCAGGCCGCTGTCCGATCACGGCGATCATGTAATGCTTACTTCCTCATACGTCCCATAAACCTCACGCAGTGCATCGCAGATTTCGCCCACCGTAGCATAAGCACGGACACACTCGACGATGTATGGCATGGTATTGGCATCACTGATTCGGCCGCCCTGAGGGACAACTGGGGTCTGCGCCGCAGCCTTTTTCAGCGCTTCCAGGCAGCGCTGGACTTCCTGATTGTTCCGCCGCGCTCTCAAGGCTTTCAGCTTTTGCGATTGCCGCTGACCCACGGATTCATCAATGTAGAGCGTCTCCGGCGCATTCTCCTCAATCACAAAATCGTTGACGCCCACAATGATCTTCTCTTTCGCTTCAACCGCTCTTTGGAACTGGTAGGAAGCCTCAGCAATTTCCTTCTGCGGAAAGCCCAACTCAATGGCCCGCACCATGCCGCCCATGCCGTCCAACTTGTCAAAGTACTGGAATGCGCCTTTTTCCATGTCCAGGGTGAATTTCTCCACGAAGTACGATCCGCCCAGTGGGTCAACCGTGTTGGCTACGCCCGACTCGTAGGCCAGAATCTGCTGCGTCCGCAGCGCGATCCGCGCCGCCTCCGCCGTCGGCAGCGCCAGAGCCTCATCATAGGAATCTGTGTGCAGCGACTGTGTTCCGCCCAACACGGCTGCCAGCGCCTGAATGGCAACCCGGGCAATGTTGTTCCTGGGTTGCTGCGCCGTGAGCGACACACCCGCCGTTTGCGTGTGGAAACGCATGAGCCAGGTGCGGGCGTTCTTGGCTCCAAAACGGTCCTTCATCAGGTGATACCAGATTTTCCGCGCTGAACGGAACTTGGCAATCTCTTCAAAGAAATCGTTATGGGAGTTGAAGAAGAAACTCAGGCGAGGTCCAAACTCATCCACGTCCAGGCCGCGCCGTCGCGCCCACTCTACGTACTCGACGCCGTCATAAATGGTGAAGGCCAGCTCCTGAAGCGCTGTCGAACCCGCCTCCCGGATGTGATATCCGCTGATGGAAATGGTATTGAACCGGGGTGTAAACCGCGAACCGAACTCAAATGTATCGATCACCAGCCGGATGGAAGGCGCCGGCGGATAAATGTATTCCTTCTGCGCGATGTATTCTTTCAGGATGTCATTCTGGATGGTCCCGGAAATCCTTTTCCAGTCCGCGCCCTGTTTTTCCGCTACCACCAGATACATCGCCCACAAAATCGATGCCGGAGAGTTGATGGTCATGGAAACTGTTGTCTTTTCCAGATCAATGCCGTTGAACAGGATTTCCATGTCCTCCAGCGAGTCGATGGCTACGCCGCACTTCCCTACTTCTCCCTCGCTGGCCGGATGGTCTGAGTCATATCCCATCAGCGTGGGCAGATCGAAAGCTACAGACAGGCCGCCACCGCCATGCGCCAAAAGGTATTTGTAGCGCTCGTTGGTCTCCTCCGGCGACGCAAACCCGGAGAACTGACGCATGGTCCAGAGTTTGCCGCGATAGCCCGTAGCGTGGATGCCCCGCGTGTACGGAACCTGTCCGGGATAACTGAGATATTGATCGTAATTCCAGTCCGCAGGCAGATCGGCCTGGGTATAGAGACGGCGGATGGGCACGCCGCTGATGCTGGTGAAGCGGGCATTGCCGTGCTCGTCCAGATTCACGCCGCTGGCTTCGCCCACAGGCCGCTCCGGGGACTTCTCCAGAGTGTTAGCCAAAGTGGTCTCCGCCCATCTCTTTTCGGATTCAGAGGGCCGCCGGCCCTCAAATATCTCTGCGATAGGACTTTCTGCGACTCCGCTCTGTTTCTGGTTCTTTTTAGTTGCATCCGCCATGGGCGAGTAATCCCTGCCTCTCCACAAACTATATTCTGATCAAATATCTAATCATAGAGGATGCAAAAAAGCAGGAGCAAGGAAAAGAAGAAGAGGGTGAGTACTCAGATAAGACTGCTTTTGCTGTGCTCGGCCTCAATAGTCCGGAGGACGATTCAATTGCAGTGGTTCCGATACCCCGATGCAACGATAGCCCGATATCCCAATCAGCTCACTGCGATTTCTTCAGAACCGCCATACTCTTCTCGTCCATGTTGATTTCCGAGAAAAGGCGCTTCAACTGCTCGATTCGATCCAGCGAGACCAGCGTTGTAGTCATCCGGTACTCACGGGTGTATTTCAGCGTATTGCCGGAAGCCTCAGTCTTGCTGCTGTACTCTCCGAAGGGGAAACTGGCCTTTGCAGGATCGGGCAATTCATCCACTTTGAATCCGTCCGGCAAAGTGATTTCAACGGAGTCAGTGTTACGAAATGGAGCATCGAGTTTATAAGCGTAATGCCTGGGCTTGGTGGGATCAAAACGGCCGGCGTTCTCTCCCACCACTCGCGGACGAACCAATAATAGTGGTCCGGCGCTTTTGGCATAGTGCTCGGCGGTGAATTTATAGCGAATGATCAGTTCTTTATCGATGT
>DATDGH010000316.1:0-10044 GCA_036522215.1 Candidatus Angelobacter sp.
GAACAGGCTCACCGAAGAAGAACAAATCGAACTCGACGCCAAGGTGCGTCTGTTGGAGCAACACGGCCCGGTCCTCCCCAGGCCACATTCAGATGTGATTGTCACGTCGAAACACGCGAACATGAAAGAACTGTGCGGAAAGGTGATTTTTCCGCAACATCGGGCTGAGCTACGAGTGTTGTATGCCTTTGATCCCCGACGAATGGCCATTTTGCTCATTGGCGGAGACAAAACGGGCAACCCGAAATGGTACGGGGAATATGTACCCATTGCCGATCAGTTATTTGACGATCACCTGAAACAGATCGAACGAGACGAAAAGAAACGAGAGGAAAAGAAACGTGGCAAAGAATTTTCATGAACTTCGCAAAAAGATGTCCCCCGAGGCCCAGGAAAAGGCTCGCGCGCTCGCTCAGAACTACAACGAGGAAATGCCTCTTGATGAATTGCGCGCTGCGCGCCAGATGACCCAGGAGCATCTGGCAAAGCTGCTCGGGACAAAACAAGCAGCAATTTCGAAGATGGAACGCCGTACGGATATGTACTTGAGCACGCTTCAATCCATTGTGAAAGCGATGGGCGGACAGCTCAGAATCGAAGCTGTTTTCCCGGAGGGCGCAGTTGAAATTAATCAGTTTCGGAGACTGACAAAGTCGAAGATACGAGCGAAGACAGGAGCAACATCCCGACGCGGGAACGACCGCTGATTACAAAAAGGGCCATTTCATGTCGAATCAGGAGAGTCATGACGACAAGCGCAGAAGAATTTCTTAAGACGCTTTCCGATAGCCTTTCTGTTTCCAATCTAGCTACGATTGGGGCCAGCGAGTCTCTGCATTTCGATGCAAAGCGGTGCAGTGTGCCCTTCAGCAACGACGACAAAGATAACCTCGCAACAGCTCTCTCAGGTTTTGCCAATTCGGATGGCGGCGTTTTGATTTATGGACTTGTTGCAGCAGGTGGAGACAAAAAGAAAGGCATACCTGATGTCGTGACAAAGCCAGATCCAATCAAAAATCTAAATCATCTCGAATCAGAGCTGAATTCATTGATAGGGCAACTGACAGAACCCCCAGTTTCAGAAGTTAAAGTCTTGGTTCGCGAATATCAGAACCTCGCAAACAACGGTTTCATCCTTCTTTACGTTCCACCCAGCGATTCTGGCCCACACCGGTCCGTCAGAGATCGAGAGTATTACCGCCGTCACGGCTCTGGGTTTTACAAAATGGAGCACTTTGAATTGGCTGAAATGTTTGGAAGAAGACGCCGTCCGCAATTGGAAATCTATTGGAATCTGAAACTAGGCTCCTGGAATGGAGCGGCGCCGAATAGGATTTTTCACGTCAGTTTTATTGTCGGCCTGAAGAATGTCGGTCGAGGAATTGCGAGATATCCTGCGCTAATGCTTACGGGGGTGAAGAAGCACATGTACGGCCTCGACGGAAATGGAAATCTTGGCTTGCCAAACCGAGTACGGTCGGATCATAAGAAATTGCTTTTTGGAGGCGGTGCCGATGATGTTATTTATCCAGACTCAGTCATCGAGATTTCTGCTCTTGATCCTATTGAAAACATCAGTGAGAGCATGCCTGCATTCACATCTAGGACGCTCGACTATGAACTTTACGCTGATGAAATGCCGCCAGTACGCGGTGTGCAAACTCTCGACGAGGCCCTGCTGAAGAAGCGATTTGATGAAATCCGGACATCCTGATTTCTGAGTTACGCAGTGGGGAGAATTTGTGACGTAATTGTGACGTAGCCATTCACCCGCGATCATCTAAATCCAACAGAATCAACGCGGGCAATTTTTCCTTCCGTGCGGGCTGAATTTGAGTTAACTCTTTGTTTTCTAATGCTTTACTCGCCATCTTGCGAGGCCGCATGGGTTGACTCTTAATCAGTAGGTTGAAGGTTCGATTCCTTCCGCGCTCACCAATGAAAAACAGTCATTGGCCTTTCGCCGTTAGCTCTTAGCTGAACCACCTAACCCAAAAAGGTGGTCTCCTTAGAGCTCGCTCCCACACTTGCTGGGCACCAATCGGGACACGTCCATACCTCAACCCGCTTCGGCATCAGCAATCCGAATAATCAGCCTCTTGCCCAGGGCCCTGGCAGCGCGAGTGATCGTATCCAGAGAAACGGCGACATTCTGCGGATCGAGCAGGCGGTCAAGCTGAGATCGGCTCGTGTTAAGCTCCTTTGCCAGGGCCTGTTTGGTCTTTTTTTTCTTTTTCATGGCTTCTGCAAGCTGCCATGAAATCACGCGCTTGACTGCGACGGCCTCGACTTCCTCTCGGATGCCCTCTTCTTCCAGGAAACTGTCAAAGGTCGAACCAGTGTGATCGGTTGCGCCGTTCTTTTTCTTTGCCTTCATTGTGACCTCTCATGCTTCTTCTTGTTCCGCCGTGCCAATTCCAACTCCTCGTCAGGCGTTTTCTGAGTCTTCTTGATGAACCCATGCAAGAGCACCATTCGGCTAAGTCTGTCGAAATAGAACAGCACCCGAGCAATTCGGTTTCGAGCCAGGTTTGACCGTACCTCGTAAATACCGCTGCCCACAGATCGGCAAACGGGCATTCCAACCGGCCAGCCAAACTCGACCGTCTTGATGTCCTCGCCGATCCGCTTGCGGTCCTCGGGGGAAGGGAGGCTTTTCAGCCATGCGCGAACTGGCTCCCCGCCGGCCTCTGTCCGATAAAAGACAGCCTGGACGCGCTTGCCTTGCCTGAGGCTGGCCGCCTCTTCACTCTCATCGGCTTCGGACTGTTTGCGCTTATCCGCCACAAATTATTGTACCACATACGGTACAATCAATACACAAAAACAATACTCTGTCAGCGCCCTGTTTATAGGTATTATCTTCTATACAGTGGCTCTATAAATATATGCCTCGACATCTATGCTGTAATATACTACCTCTATAAGGAGTTGATCATGCCAAAGGGTCCTCGTATCGAGAACGATGTGCTGTTGACAGCTGGTCTGGAACTCATGCGGCAGAATGGAAAGCCGCTCAGAAAAGTGCAGAGCCCCGGTCGCTCAATGTTGTATGCCCTGCCCAACGGTGAGAGCGTCCGCGTCCGAACTTGCAACGACCATATACTGATTGTGCTGGCCGACCGTCCCACAGAAGGCGCCGGACTCAACATTGAGGGTACGGACTGGTTGCTTGTGGTGATGCCGGAAATCGAGCGCACACCAGGCAAGGTGATTGCTTATCTCGTGCCAACTAAAGTGGCGGTCGAGGCTGTACGTCGCACACATCAAGAATGGCTGGACACGAACCCGAACACCAGGGGAAGTAATACGACCTGGAATTTATGGTTTGATCGGGACGGACCGGCAAAAGCCAACGACTTTGCCACGGAGTGGATTGAATACCGACTGAACGGCGAAGCCACACACCCTGGAGGTTTAGGTGAGACCTCCGAGCCAAACAACATCAAAGCCGAAGTGGAAGCTGCGCGGCTGCGGATTTCAAGAGCGGCGGGCGTATCACCAGCAGCAGTCAGAATTACCGTTGATTTCGGCGCGTAGCGCATATCCAGCCTAGTGCCAAACCGACGTTATGGGTGGTTGAAAGAAGCATGTTTGAGCAAGAACTTGAAAAGCTAGCGACTGCAATCCGAACAGAGGTAGTAAAGTATAAGAAGGCGCATTCAGTCCAAACACGCCGATACGTGCGCGTACGCCGGCGAGATTTTAGCCTGAAATATCGCTTGAACCCTGCGTTTGCGAACTTCGCACCAACCCGTATCGAAGAGGATGCCTGGGACTGGTCCGATGAGGAACGCTTTCAAAACTCTGTTGTAAAGAGCTTGAAGGAATACGACTCCCTTGTGTCTGTGCTAGGGCAGAATGCTGCTTCAGTTGAAGGCTTCGCGCGCAGTCTTTGCTTCGTCAGCTTCCACGGTCTTGGTGATGATGAGCTTAAGGAGCGTGTCAATGCCTTTGGGCATGAACTCGCAGGGGAACCATTACCTGTAAGCGTGATCGCATTTATCGACGGGATATCAATTCCTGACTCTCCACTTGCGATTGCAGACAATCTTATTCTGCGCCAACCGACACCAGATGATTTAGCCGAAGACATTCTAGTTGATGAGTATGGCGGTTTTTCCTTCCCCTTAGGCGAGACGTGGTTTAGCGTTGTGGGCGAGTTTGTCTTCGACGCTATAAGCACTGGTTGTGCCCAAGAGGAGTTCCTCCGTGTAGCCGAGGCACTTCGCCTCTTTCGCGTTGGTGGCATCACCACCACTCGTTACCGGATGCGTTCGAGGCATTCTTATCTGCAAGGAGGGGTTGGCACCCTGAGCGGTGGTGGGCCAGGCCATTATAGCCCGTTCACCTATACGCTAATAAGCTCGGATACTGCTGCGCTGAAGAAGTTTCTTGCTGATGTCGCACCTCTTCTTCCCAATCCACTACAGTTAGACAAGGCTGCTACCGAGAAGGAGATCGCATACACAAGGTACAGGGACGCACTCTTTCAGGGCGGTCCGTCGGAAAAAGCCATCACATCTGCAATGACTGCTCTGGAGGCTCTGTTTCTCAAAGGCGAGCCGGAACTCACGCATCGTCTGGCGCAAAGGGTCGCTGTATTCTTACGGGTTCTTGGAACACAACCTGACGCGCAAAATACTTACGACAAAGTTAAAAAGGGCTATAAGATTCGCAGCACATTCATTCATGGTAGTTCGTCCAACGATCAAGCAGGCTCAGATGCTATTGCTCCAGTGCTGCTTGAGTATGCACGCGAATGTGTTCTGGCTTATTTTCAAACTGCGACTTCGAAGAGCGATCTCCTAAACCAGTTGGATGAAGCTATGATTGATCCGGCGTGTGCGGATATAGCAGCCTCACTTGCACATGTTGTGCACAAGTGACGGCACTCATGGCCAAACTGATTGCCACAGGTGCCGGTCTATGCCAATGCCAGCAACGGCGCTACAACAGATTAGGAGTTTGAACCCATGAGACGGAGTAATTTCGCCTTACGCCTACAGCCCTCTTTGCTGGAGGAATTGCGCAAAGCTGCGGAATTGGAAGGCGTAGCTCTAAACCAGCTCATCAACGTGGCAGTGGCGGAAAAGGTTTCTGCTTTGCGTACCGAGGAGTATTTTCGGGAAAGAGGTCGCCGGGCTGATCGCGCCGAAACCCTGCGCATTCTTGCCAAGGCAGGAAAGGGCAATCCCCCGTTGGAAGGAGACGAACTTCCAGCAGAATGGCAGAAGAAACCCGGTCGGAGAGCGGCGAATGGGAGAGATTCGGTCGGTAGGCGCGGACAAAGGAAAAGGGGAGCTGTTAAGTAGACGGACGTATCAACCACGCCTCTCGGCCGTTTTCTTTTCGTTCGGGCAACAACAGTGATCTCCGGCAGCTTCTTTCGTCGTGAGCGGCTTTCACGAACGGTTTTTAGGATGGGCAGCTTGCCACCAGCCGTCAGGAATCCTCAATGCCATCTCTTGATTCTAGCTACTGTCGTATCGAGAGGAATCGTCGAGGTGTCGCGCCCGTGTGTAATGACTATTTTTCACCAATCATCGCAGTTAGTGGTAGGCTCCTTGGCGATGAAACGCCTGACCTGGTCGGTGCTATTGGGTTCGGTGGGCTTGTTGTTCTGCCAGTCTGTCCCAAAGGCTGCGGGTGAACCCAAGTTTTCGGAGCTGACACGCCAGGACGGCGAACGTCTCGATCAACAGAGAGCCGTGGTTGCAGCTGCCGCCAGGCAGCGATACGGCACAGCACTAACCAGAACAAATAAAGATTTGCCGATTCTCCAACGGTTGCTCGATGACAAGGCATTCAAAAAGTCTCAGACCTACGAACTGCAAAGTCTGGGCGTGGCATTCGGCGATGTTCTGGTAAGTGAATTCCCTTTGCGCTGGGTAATGGTTACGGACGAATATGGCAGGGATCCGACGCTGCGCTTCAAGAATACGAGCATCAATATCAACGCTCTGACGATGATCTCCAAGCGAGTTGAAAGGGATAAGCCAGTAGACGTTTTCTGGCTATTACGGAAGACTCGGGAGGCGATCTCAGACGCGGAGAAACAGACTCACTAAACGGCGATGAGACTTCTCTCTAAAGTCGAGGACGTGTTCTACACATCGGAACGAATTGCCTGATCGTCCCGGCCATTCCGCAAGATTTGGACTTTAGGATAAGAGCGAGCGACCAGATTTGAACTCCGCACTCCAGACCGGCGCGCACTTCAAACCCATATCGCTTCCATCGAGTTAGCAAAGCCCAAAGAGGGGAAACCTTGTCGAATGGTGATCATGTTGCCGCCTGATATTGCGAAGCAAGATGTTCCGACTGGAACGGAAGTCTGGTTTGTGTAGAAAGTCATTTCTATTTCGAGCTCTTGATCTGGACTTTTGTGCCTTCGGGCAAGTGAGAAATCTGCCTCGCAAAGTCTGCCAAAAACCCAATGCGATCCGAAGCCGAAATGGCCTTCAGAGAAACACCCCTTGATGACTCCTTAGTGCAAAAGGGCGGATACACGCTCAGCAGTTCCCCTGGTTTCAATTCACCGCCGGCGCTGTGAAACTGCTGCAGGGGATGAAGCGATAGAAACTCTACCGGAGCTTCTTGGGCATGGAGAAGAAACGCTTCCAGATCCATCGCGAGATTCTCTATGTCTCCGGTCTCGGCCTGAAGTCGGTGCACCGCCCCCTCGCGCAGAACAAACTGGTCAACGAAGCAATCCTGACCGAATGGAATATCCTGCTGTTTAATTGCTGGGAATAAGCGATGCAACGCGATCTCGCCGAGCCAGGCGACCCGCACGGAATGCCACGGCGGAGACACGACTGCTCCACGAATGTGCAGCCCGCCGTTAAAGAGAATGCATCCGTTAACCTGCTGCAAAAGGTCCCGGTAGGTTTGAGGCAACTTATCAACGATCTCCGGGTCCGTGATTTCACCGCCTGTGTAGGAGCGTTCCTTGGAGAGCATAATCTTCGAACCTATCTCATGAACAGCTACAGGCTCTGTCAATCTCGCGATCGGACATGCGGTAGCCTGGCGAAGGCGCGCACCACAGCGCGGACGCGGGTTTCGTCCAGTGGATTTGACCACAGGCCATCCCGCTTTACTGATGAGCCCACGATGAAGCCATCGGCGGCGTCATAACGGCGAATATTTTCAGGAGTGATGCCGGAACCCACCAGCGTAGGAATGCTTACTGCGTGGCTGACGGCGCGTACTTCTTTTGCGTCCGCGGGGCTGCCCGTGGCAACGCCGGAGACGATGACTCCATCGGCGCGGAAAAACTCAGCCGCTTTAGCCGTCTCGGCAATGTCCACATCAGCAGTGATGGCGTGGGCAGAATGTTTCTTCTTTATGTCGGCGAAGACGCGGATTTTGTCGGCGCCAATGGCCCGGCGATAGCGCAGTAATTCGCCGGCACTGGCTTCGATCAGCCCTTCATCGGCCACATGGGCAAAAACAAATCCCTCGACGCGCACAAAACTCGCTCCACACGCATGGGCCACAGCAAGGGCCCATGAATTGGCTCCGGCAAGAATTTGAATTCCCAGCGGCCGCGAGATGGCACGCCGGAT
Source organism: Candidatus Angelobacter sp. (assembly GCA_036522215.1). GTDB lineage: Bacteria > Acidobacteriota > Terriglobia > Terriglobales > Acidobacteriaceae > Angelobacter. The sequence goes on from DATDGH010000316.1 coordinate 7,575, forward strand.
TTCTGCGCCGATCACAGCCATGGCCGCGCCGATCTCCGGGCCTACCTCGCCCTTGAGGTAGGGTCGATCATGGGTATTCTCAATGACCAGGCCATGAAACCCGGCGGCCTGATAGACCCGGGCCTCGTCAACTGCGCTTTCGGCGATGGCAGCAACGTCGCGACGATTGGCCGGCGTGCCCGGAAGCGCATCCACGTGGATCACTCCGATAAGCGCACGTGAAACCTGAAATATGGAATCGAGAATTGAATTTGAGTCCATGCCGGAGCGGTCATGATATCCGGTGCGGACTTGTGGGCCAAATGAAAACTATGGCGGGCCGGCAAACTTTCCCTCGACCGTTGACCACACTCCGTCCTCACATGACAGGCGCGACACGTGCCGGTTGTTCAGGCAGCTGCGCTGGTAGCCTTCGCGTCCGGGGATTCAAAGAGATCAAAGCCGAATTTCTGGGCAGCTTTCCTCAGGCCTCCTGCACCACTTATTCCAGCTATGATGGCCACCATCACTGCACTAGGTTGATTGTGGAGAATGGACGCATCAACATGAGGCAATCCCACCCACACATACAGCCAGGTGATGGGAAAAGCCACCACCATGCCCGTTACTAAGCTGGCGACAAGCCCTTTTTGTTTTAGGTCGAGGTGATTCACCAGGCCGCCGAGGGCGCCTCCTGCTGCGCATAAGATCAGCAACAGAAGGCCTGTGATCTTGATGGTCACCGGAGTGGTCGAACGTAAATGGCCAACTGTGGCCTGAATGTTGACTTTACCGAAGCCGGATGGAATCACGGAAGCCTGGATGTTAAGCGCGTTTGGTTTGGTCTCCGATGAAATCGGAACCACGTTCAAATGAGGTGAGTCGGCACTAAAGCTGAAGGAAAGCGGCTCATGCGCCGGTACGGGCGTCCCCGTGCGGTCAAGGAACTGCACAGCAAGAAGGCCGCGCTCGACGATGTTCAATGTCGAGGGAGGATTGAAGAAAGCTATGGCAACGATCGGGTCGGTGAAGCTGATGGTCTGCGACACTACCGCTGTGTCCATCCTCGGGGTAACGTCCTTTATCGAGATGGTTGCGTTTTCCGCAATGGTTTTGGAGGTCCACTTTGCGGTGCCTTGGAGTTCGCCCTTCTTGATTATCACCATTTGGGGTGACACTTGTCCCTGAGTGGCACTAAGAGAGATCTGAACGTCGGCAGCTTGCGGCGACGACAGGAACAACGCGACATCGGCGACCACGATTCCGTCGGCCAGCACTTTATTGTCGGCATCGCCGGAAACGGTCAAGCTGATCTTTGGTTTCGATGCTGACTGGGGGGAATTGCCGGGCATCTGCAGACGGTAAGAAGCCAATATCATCTGCGGATGGTAAGAAGCCAGAATCAGACGTGGCGCCAACATGAACGCGCTGCCGGTTGATTTGGGCTTTACGGCTGGGCGCGCAGGTTTACGCTGCATATCCTTCTTGACCTGTGACGGCGATGAAACCATGAGATAGCCACTGCCGCTGACCAGGCGATCATTGCTTTCGCGCACCTCCAGCTTCCACAGCCCTGCTTCGTCAGCCAGGAGAGTAACCTCGCCACTATCACTGCCGGAAGCAATTTCCACATTTTGTGCTTGCTCTTTGCCGCCGGGAGACCTGCTCTTAACCACGAAGCTCAATTTGTCGTTGGCGTTGACGACCTGGTTGTTTGCATTCTGGAGCTGGATCTTCAGGACTGCCGCAGAGCCTTGCTTTACTCCCTGTTGGACCGGCTGGACGGCTACCCGGAACGGGCCGTTCACGGCCTGCTGGGCGGCAGTCTGATACTGCCGATTGGCCTGTACGGGTGAAGACTGCAAAGCCAGGCCCAATACGGGAATGAACAAACTCATCCATACAGTTACAGCAGACGGTGCGTGGCGAAGTGAAACGGGCATATGGCGCCCCCTACTTCTTTAAACGCAAATCGGGCCAACTGCCCTAAGAGCCACCGAGAATATTTTGGCGTTCAAAAAAAAGCGGTTTCGTCTGCAATAGGTCAGGGTCTCCCGCTGCCGGCGTGTTGGGGCGCGCCATGTTTCTTTCCCTCGCCATGGGCCACTACGCCTGTCGGATTTTGTCAGTTGCCTTGATCGTGCGGGACCGTGACCACGATCGAGCAAACACCGACCTTACCGATGTTATCTGTGGCGCTGACGTTGATGGTGTAAGTTCGGCCATCGAAGTCGTTTCCTTTGCGCTCTGCAATCAATGGGACGGTAAACGAGTAATTGCCTCCCGCGCCTATGGTGAAGCTGCCGTGCGGTTGGTCCAGCCCATATTCGTCGATCACTGCAAATGTGGCGCCGTCTGCGGGAATCGCCTGCGTACCGGGAGTAATGATCCCTGATACCGTTACCGGATCCGGCTTGCCGTCGGGAGGCCAGAGCGAGTTTGGCGCTGCTGTACAGGTGACACTGGGCGGCGTCTGCCGGATAGTAAGTTT
>DATDGH010000317.1:0-11954 GCA_036522215.1 Candidatus Angelobacter sp.
TTGCGGATCGGTTAATACCGCGGGAAGTAAATTCTGTCTGTCGTGTGGCGCGACTATGGCGGCGGTTCAGCCGGAGAAAAAAGCTGCAGCGGAGCCGCAAGGACCGGTATGTCCAGCATGCGGGTCGAGCAACGCAGGGACAGGGAAATTCTGTCTGGCATGTGGCGCATCGATGGCAACGACCGTGGTTTCGCAATCCGAAGCACAACAGTCGAAAGCCCAGCCAGCGGAGAAGAAAGCTACGGCGGAGCCGCAAGCGCCGGTATGTCCAGCATGCGGGTCGAGCAAGGCGGGGACAGGGAAATTCTGTTTAGCATGTGGCGCATCGATGGTAGCTACCGTGGTTTCGCAATCCGAAGCACAGCAGTCGAAAGCGCAGGCGCCGGAGAAGAAAGCAGCAGCCGAGTCCCAGGGATCTGTATGTTCCGCATGCGGCGCCAGCAATCCCAGTACGAGCAAATTCTGCTTATCTTGTGGCGGCTCACTCATGGCCGGCGTGCAGCTCTTTCAGCCCACTGAAACCCATGCGTCGCCCGCGCCGGTTGAACCCGCGAGAGTTGCCGCAGAGGCGGTCCCGGCGGCAATGGCGGCACAGGCCTCAGTATCAGCGCCGGTAGGCCAGCCGCTTTGGGCCACCGCGCCGGCAGCGTCTGCAGAACCGCCGGCCCAGGCGCCGATTGCCTCACCACCAAGTCCTCCGATTACACAAGAGCCGGCAAAGCCCTCCGCTCCGCCGGAGGTTGAACAAGCGTCTTTGGAGTGGACAGCTTCTCCGCCACCACCGAAGACCCGGCAGCACAGTTGTGCAGCCTGCGGGGCGGCACTCAATGCAGAGCAGAAGTTTTGTCTGGCCTGTGGTACGCCCGTGGGCCAAACGTCGTCGCCGGCTGCGATTGATGCGCACGAGTTCACGCCTGCGCCTCCCGAACATTTCCAACCCGCAGCCCCAACCCAGATTTTTGAACCTGCTCCAAAAAGCTCAAGCAAAGCTTGGATTGTCGTGGTCTTGGCGCTGGCGGCAGCCGGCACCGGCGGGTGGTTTGCCTGGAAATATTTCACCCGGCCGGATGTAACCGTCAGCGCGAGCGTGCAGCGGATTCACGTAGCTTCCGGAGGAAAAACATCATTGGAAGCCAGCGTTTCCGGATCGAGCGACACAGACGTTGATTGGTCCATTCAGGAAGGCCAGAAGGGCGGGCAGGTCACGGCGCTAGGAACGGTGATGAGTTCAGGACAGTTGCATTCCGGCGCTCTCTACACCGCCCCACAAGCCAGTGGCACATATCACGTGATCGTCACCAGCCATGCCAATCCAGGCCGCTCGGCCAAAATAGAAATCATAGTGGGTGGTGTTGTCTCACCGGACAATCCTGCAACCACCAGCACGCCTGCTCCCCCATCGGCGGCCACAGCCACAACTTCCACTGCACCTGCCGCCACTGCAACCAGTCCGGCATCTGCCTATCCCAATGCGGCCCAGATTGTCGGAACCTGGCGCGGACCTTCGACGGATATGATGACGACCATTGGCGCCGATTCGACCATTGCCATGACTTCAGCCACCAACCCGCAGAAGAACCTGAGTGGGACCTATCACTTCACTGACAATTCGCACCTCGACGTTGATTTCGGCAACGGCGACACAAGGAAGTGGGAAATCCTGGGAGTAGATGGCGCCTATCTGCGAGTGAACTCACAGTCGAAAGACGGGAGCTCAGCGATAATTTTCCAGAAAGCGCAATAATCGGTGCATGGGGTCATCTAAAGCGAAACACCCGGAGCGACTAGGTTTCCGCACCGGGTGTACCGTTTCGTTCTGACTTGCTGCAAAATTTGCGTTCCATTCGCGGCTAAAAGCAAGTTGCTTTTGCCATTCTTAAAACGCTATCTTCAACCCAAACTGTATCTGCCTGGGGAAATCCGCTTGTGAAAAGAACAGCGGCGAGTTCAACTGGCTGGCATTTGTCGGTACCACACCATGCAGTCCGGTAAAAGGTCCTGTCAGCAAGTTAAGAAATTGCCCGCTGGGCAACGGACCCTGGTCAAAGACATCGTTTACTTTGTTGAAGTTCACATGATTTAGCAGGTTTGTTCCCTGAGCAATCACGTTGAGGCGCACTCCGCGGTCTCGGTTGATGAAGAAAGACTTTTGGAAACTAAGATCGAGCGTGTAAAAGGCGGCTCCGCGATTGTTGTCCCGCGAAGAGAAGAACGGCATAGCGTAATTGTTGTCAAGCGTCTGACCATTGATTTTGTTTATCAGGCTGGGCGTTCGCACTGAAAACGGAAGCCCGCTGTGCATAGTCAGGATTGGAGACAGGGTGATATCAGCCAGGATGCTGGACAGTGGTTTCCCTTGTCCCGCCTTGAAAGGAAGCCGATACACCGCATTGGCGACAAAGGCTTGGGGTATGTCAAACACCGAGATTGACCGGAAAAGATTCAGGCGACTGGGCCGGGACCAGTTCTGGAAGCTGGAGAAATCAATGACGTTATCAATGGTCTTGCTCCAGGTGTAGTTGGCCTGGAACTGTAATCCATGGCTGAACCGTTTTTTCAGCGAAGCAGTGAATCCGTGGTAAATCGAGCTGCCGATGGAAGAATATGTTGTGTGTTGGAACTGGCCGGTGGTAGGTGCATACAGCGGTCCACCGGTTGCATCGGTGCCCGGAATCTCGCTGTAGGCGGTCTCTACCGGCATCTGCAAGTGGACGCCGTGGTACATGATGTACCCGAGTTCCACGGACAAGTCCTTCACCATTTCGTGCTCCACGCTCAAGCTAGTCTGAATGCTGTACGGGTTCTTGTAATTGGGAGCAACACTGTAACCGACTGTTGCGCCTGGTGTATTGATATTGATGCCTACGGCCGCGTAGTCAGCAGGTGTGAGATGCCCGAACGGCAGCTCTCCGTGCGCCACACCGAGTTGCCACAGTTGGACTACTCTTGTATCGATGGGGGGATTGAGCGGTATCAGCACCTCATTGATGTACCGTCCAGTGCCATCCAGCAAAGAACCATAGGATGGGATCAGCACGTCGATGGGAGCAACATAAATCCCTCCTCCGGCCCGAATTACGGTTTTGTGGTCGCCCCACGGATCCCATGCGAATCCCACGCGCGGCGATGCATAGAAGCTTCCACCCAGCGGCGCCGGCTCACCGTCGAAATCCATGCGAACACCAGCGTTCATGGTCAGCCGGGAGCTCAGCTTCCAGCTATCTTGAATGTAACTGCCGAAATAGTGCCCCCACCCTTCCCATACCGGATTGTTGAATCCCGCAACTATGTCCAGCGGTATCCCGAAGGCAAACTCTTGTGGTGCAGTTAAGTTGGTGCTTACCGGTCCGGTGGCCGGCAATCCATGGCCAAGGTTGAATGCGACCAGATGGCCCTGCACTGCTGCGGGCGCCAGTGAAATCAGCGGTATTACGCTGTCCTTAAAATCAAATTCGGGGTTAAACCAGAGATCATTTTCTATGTGGTAATTCGCTGGCCGGTACGATGCGCCAAATTTGAAAGTGTGGGCGCCTTTGGTCCAAGTAACGTTATCTTCAAATTGGTACCGCTGCTGGTGGGCTTTGTAGGGAAGGAGTGCCGGCGCGCCGAACGTGGACGTGCCGCCCGGTCCAGGAGCGCCCAGATTGCCCAGGCTGAAGTTGACGCCATTGTTGTGGAATGGAATTGCGTTGGAGCGATTGCGGGGAACCACCTGGACCAGCACCTGGTTAACCAAATTAGGGTTGATGCTGCGCGTCCACGTGCTGAGAAGGCTGAAATCGCGGACGAACAGACCATAGCTGTCAGGCGTGCCATTGGTGATTCCATCCAGAGGCGACGTAAAGTCGTTGTGAGCATAGGCGACACGAAGAGTCACTGTGTCCCGCTGACTTCCCTGGTAGTCGAAACGCATGACTGCATTGTGCAACCGGTCAGGATTGTTGAAGATTCCACTATCACGGTGCAGGATAACGTTTAACGCCGGATTATTCAGGGGCGATAGTCCCGGCGTGATGCCGTTGGCAAAGCCTACGAGAAAAGGATCACCCGAGGTTTTGAGAGCATTGACGTAACAGAGTTGGTCCGGAATCTTGGCTCCAAATTGCCCAGCACAATTGTTACCTAGTCCGGGATTACTGATTCCCTGCACTGTCGGCGCGTTGAGAATGGTGGCATTGCCGAAGTTCGGCGTGTCCAGCCGCTGAAATTCGTAAGTAGTAAACCAAAACAGCTTGTCCTTTACGATCGGTCCGCCCAGCGAGCCCCCTAAATAGAGATGCTGATCGAATGCTTTACCGAAACCTGCGACCTGATTGATGAAGTTCGTAGCCTCCAGGCTCTGGTTGCGGAAGAAGCCAAACGCATCGCCATGCCACTGATTCGTTCCCGTCTTGGTGACAATGTTGATAGCGCTTCCGTCGGTGAATCCGAATTCGGCGGCAAAGGCGTTGCGATTGACCTGATACTCCTGGATGCCATCTACAGGAAGATTTGTGACCCTGTACTGGCCGGTGCCGTATTCGTTCTCGCCACCGTCGATGGTGGAGAGATTGTTACGGCCGTTGCTGCCGCCGATCGAGAATCCGGTAGTCAAGTATCCGGTGAATCCGGGATTCTGAGTGCGCGGCGCCTCCGAGTTGCTTACTCCGGGAATCGTATAAACGTCATAGGTGAAGCTCCGGCCGATATTCGGAAGATCTTCCACCTGGCGCTGGTCGATGGTATTGGCCTGTTGTGACTGGTCCGGCTGAATCAGGGGAACAGTATCTGCGCCAACCTCGACGATCTCACTCAGCGTGCCCACCTTCAGATGAGCGTCGTAAACCGCGCTCTGGCCCACTGTCAGCTCAACGCCTTTCAGTACAACTTTGTTGAACCCCTGGGCCTCAAAACTCACCTGATAACTTCCGGGAGGCAGCGCCGTCACTTGATAACTGCCGTCAGCCCCGCTGCGCGTCGTCCTTCTGATTCCGGTAGCCGGGTTGCTGGCGGTCACAGTGGCTCCGGCAACTACAGCGCCCTGCGGATCCACCACGGTTCCTTTGAGGGTGGCTGTCGCGTAGTCAACCTGCGCGTGCGCCGCTACCGCCACCAGGAAAAGAAGAAGACACCCGATACTTGTGTTAACAGTAACCTTCTTCATGCGCTCCATTTTTGCCTCCTGAAAAACATTCATTTCAAAGACGTGAACTCGCCCGCTTGTCTAAAAGGCTTGACGAACACTAGTTATCTGCCGCCCTTTGGTGGGTTCGGGCCAAACGATGAACAAGATATCACCACTTTACCCGCCAGTAAACAAAATCATACGTTGGGTAGTGGGTACCCTCTCAGGCGAAAGTGCCCCCACTACCGTGTGGTTGACGCCGCCACAAGGCAAAGCAGCAAGTCAGAGTGTTCAATCCGGTGGGAGAGCTAGAAGGCGCCGTCGAAGGCAGCGAACAGCCCTTTACCGGTGGCCTGGCGGGCAATGCTGCCGATAGCAGTGAAGGAGTTGGGCGGCCCGGAAACGCAGGCGCCAACACACCCGTCTGCATAACCCACCAATACCCGGCCCTGCTGGTCTACGGTCACGTCGATGAAGTCCAGGAGATTGCGGTCTTGCCCGCAGCTTGTGCCTTGCAGACAAATCGAGCCCCGCTGCACTGGATCATTGGGAGTAGCATCCACCAGCGCCCAGGTGGCGCCGGCGTCATAAGTGTGCGCGATATACAGATGCCAGACACCGGTAAAGTTCACTGGATCTTGAGCGTTGCCGCCGGTTGGCGTGCCCAGGAATGCCAATGCGGCCCGGTTGCCGTCGCCCGCCACGATGGCCGGAAAGGCTGTGTTCTGGATGCCCAATGCCGTCCCCACGTCCTTGACGTTGGTCCAAGTGGCTCCGTGGTCGTGGGAAACAGCGGCCATCGGATGTCCATTGGCGCCATGCCATCCCAGGTAAACCGTGTTGTCGGAAGCAATGCCGATGGAGGGATCACTGTCTCCAGAAGCGCTGCCGGCGACTGTGTGCACGGTCCAGGTCGTGCCGTTGTCCCTGGAAACGATTACGCCCACGGATCCGCCACAGTTTTTGTTGGGCACATAAGCCGTGCCATCGGGGCCAACTTTGATGTGCCCGTGCAGGCCGCCGCAATCCAGCAGTGTATAGATAGGGATCGCAGGGCCATAGGTGATGCCGCCATCAATGCTGAGTGCACATGATGCGTCCACAATGCTCTGAGAGCAGTAATAAACCGCATGCTGATAACCAGTGGGGGGAGGCAGCACAGGAACAACGCCGGGCGCAAAGGGTCCACCACCGATCGTCTGGTGATCGATCCCCGCCGGAACGCCACAACCGACAGCCGGAGTGGAGCTGGCGCCGTCGTTATCGCTAAATGCAGACAAGCTGCACGCACCCGCCAGCTCAGACACAAAAGTTCGACCGGTTGTGTGATCGGTAAAAAGAATCGGATCGAGCGTTACCAGGGATGTAACCAGAGGGCTCACCTGCTCCCAGGTGGCTGTGGCTGGATTCCCGCTACTCACCGTCACTCGATCAGTTTCCAGCACTGCCTGAAACATGATTTTCCCGGTATTCCAGTTGACCGAGATGGAAGGTTCTCCGGCGTTGCTGGCAATCCCGCTGGGCGGAACAAGAATTTGATACGTGGGAGTTTGTCCCAGGACGCTAAGTGGGACAAAGGTGAGTACTGCGAACAGCCAGACCCGGAAACCAGCTCGGTTGTGCATGGTGTCTCCTTCGGCTTAGAGGGAATGCAAATAGCTGAAGGTTAGTTGCTTTTGAGAGATATTTATTTAGGAGGGTCTTCCCGTTTTGCCCCAGAAACAGGTTTTCGGTTCTTCGTTGGAGCTCTACTCCCCGGAGAGCCCACTGATTGCTCGCCAAACCGTTTAAACCCGACGCGCGCTTCGGTGACCGGGGGGGTGGCCCGATGAACCGATTGTATCCATAACCGTAATGCTTACTTATACTTACATCCATTTTGGTACAAACTGTTGATACCAACTAAATAATTAGTTACTATTTCCCTCAGATCGCGTCTAATACAATATGCCGCCCAGAGCGTCTACCACCCTGACTGAAGCGGAATTGCGGCTGATGAATATCTTGTGGCAGAAAGGACCAGCCACAGTGCATCAGTTGCTGGAAGTTCTGCCTAAGAATCCTGCGCTGGCGTACAACTCTGTCCTCACGACCATAAGAATCCTGGAAAAAAAAGGCTATGTGAAACATATAAAGGATGGGCGTGCTCACATTTATATGCCCCTTGTAGGAAAGAAAGAGGCCACCCGCTTTGAAGTCAGGAACCTGGTCAGCCGCTTCTTCAAGAACTCGCACGAACTGCTGGTGTTGAATTTGCTTGAGGACCAAAGCATTGATGCCGAAGAACTGAAGCGGCTGAGCGAAATATTGGAGAGCAGTAAACCGCAAACGAGGGAGAGCTGAGTTGGATCTGTTGCAGGTTACAGCCCGAACGGCACTTGGCTGGATGATCTACGGCCTGCTGGAGGGCACACTTCTGGCGCTGTTTGTCTGGTTTCTTCTCCGGCTTCTGCCACGGCAAAATGCCCGAACCCGTTTTATATTCTGGTTCTCCGCGCTGCTTGCCATGTTTTTCCTTCCGCTGTTGGGAGGACTCGCAAGACCCCAACCGGCAACCGCCATGAACGGGATTTCTTCCCGCTTTGGCCTGATTACCCTTCCGCTTTCGTGGGCAATCGCCATCTTTGCTGTCTGGGCGCTGATTGCAGCCATTAACCTGATTCGTGTTGTTGCCGGCTTGTGGCAGATCAGCCGGCTTCGCCAAAATTCTGAAGAAATTGACCGGCAAATTCTTGGTCCGGAAATCTCGCAGCTGCTACTCGACCTGCGGCGTGGCGTATCGCTCCGCTTTTCAGACCAGGTGCAGGTGCCCACGGCGATCGGCTTCCTGAAACCTGCGATTGTGCTGCCACGCTGGTTCCTTAACCAGGACGAAATCTCGCAGGAAGAGTTGCAGCACGTTCTGGTGCACGAGTTGAGCCATCTGCGACGCGCCGATGACTGGACGAATCTGGCGCAGAAATTCATCAAGGCCTTGTTGTTTTTTCATCCTTCTGCGTGGTGGGTTGAGCAACAGCTCTCTCTGGAACGCGAGATGGCGTGTGATGATGAGGTCCTGGTGCGCACAGCCACTCCCCTGGCCTATGCTCAGTGCCTGAAGCGGGTTGCTGAGAAGAGCTTTCTGAGAAAGCAAATCGCATTGGCGCAAGCCGTGGTGAGCCGCATGCGACAGGTGTCATTGCGCGTGGCGCAGATTCTGGATTCGAATCGTCCTGGAACCACCCAGGTCTGGAAGCCGGCTTTGCCCATGATGGTGCTGGTCGCCGCGCTGTGCGGTTTTTCCGCATGGAAAGCGCCTGCATTGGTCGCCTTTATTGACGATTCTTCACGTCCGACCTCGTCCACACTGGCGGCCACCGACGCTCGTCCCGATCCTTCTTTAGTCAAAGAAGTAAAGGCCAGATTTGTACCTGATACTCATCGTCCAGACGGTGTTCAGCACCGTCTCGCTCAGCAAGGCAAGCCTGTCCAGCGAAAAACTCAGCTCGCAGTTTCACATTCACCCAAACTGGTTCAGGCTGTCACTGCGCTGCAAATGCCCCGCCCCGAGGTGGAGACATATCGGGCAGGCGACTATGTGGTGCAGAGCGCGCAGTTTACCGTCACCATGGGGGGCGACCAGGGAACCTGGCACGTTCAAATGTGGCAGGTGCGCGTGATGCTAGCTCCTGAGCATTCGAAGAAAACTATTCCTCGAAAGAACATTTAGATCGGATTTTCAAACAGCGGCCTTGGCCGCTGGGGCAAACAAATAAGCTGCAACAATAAAAACTAATTAATTAGTTATAAATGGAGAATAAAAAATGAACGCAAATGGAAATTGGAAACGGGCGCTAATACGCCGCCTCCTGACGCCGTTACTGGCGGTTGCGATGGTGGCGACGTTTGGCGCTTATGAGATCTACAAACCGGCAGCCGCCACAGCGGCGGTGGCGGCTCCGCCTGCGGCGCCGCTGCCGGAAGATAGTGTCACCGCCCTGCTATCTCTCGACAAGGCCATGGAAACGCTGGCTGCCCACGTAACCCCTGCAGTCGTGAACGTTACCGTTGCTGCGCGCAGCAAGCAGGCGAGCATGCCCGATGATATGCCGGAATTCTTCAAACATTTCTTCGGCGACCAGCAACAGATGCCGATGCAGCGCGGACCACAGATTGAACATGGTCTGGGCAGCGGAATCATCATCGCGCCCAATGGCTACATCGTTACCAACAACCACGTGATCAAAGACGCCACCGATATCCGGGTGACGCTGAATGATCGCCGGGTGCTGCCGGCCAAACTGGTGGGCGCTGATCCGCTGACCGACCTGGCTGTCATCAAGATAGATGCTTCCGGCCTTCCCAGCCTTCCCTGGGGAGATTCGACGGCCCTCCGTCCCGGACAGACCGTCCTGGCGTTTGGCAATCCCTACAACTTCCGTTTCACCGTGACCCGCGGAATCGTAAGCGCTGTCAACCGCGTTAATCCGTATTCGGATGACCCGCACAAGCCCGGCCAATTCATCCAGACGGACGCGGCCATCAACCCCGGCAACTCCGGCGGACCTCTGGTGGACGCTCGTGGCGAAGTTGTTGGCATCAACACCTTCCTGATCTCTCCCTCCGGATCCTTTTCCGGAATGGGATTCGCCATTCCCTCACAGATCGCCAAAGGAACGGTGGAGACCCTGATTAAGGACGGGAAAGTGAGACACGCCTACATGGGCGTTGGCATTACGGACGTTACTCCGGACAACGCCAGGTTCTTCCATCTTCAGGACACCAATGGCGCCGTCATCACTGAGGTGCAGCCTGATTCGCCCGGCGGACGGGCCGGACTGAAAGTCGGCGACGTGATCACTGAAGTCAACGGCCAGAAAGTAAATGATGCCGGAAGTCTTCAGGTAGTGATTGGACAGCAGCATCCCGGATCGAAGGTGAACGTGCAAATCCTTCGCGATGGCAAGCAGATGTCCTTGCCCGTCACGGTGGAAGAGATGAACACCAGGAACGAGGCGGGCAGCTCAAACTCCGGTGAAGAGCATGGCAAGGCGCGCTGGGGCCTGGGATTGAGCAACATCACTCCCGACCTGCGCGAGCAACTGCAGGCGCCCGGCAATCTGCATGGCGTAGTGGTCACTGAAGTTGAGCCAGGAAGCCCGGCGGACAATGCCGGCCTGACTCGTGGAGTGGTGATTCAGGAAGTAAACCGTCACCCGGTGCAGAGCGTAGCGGATGCCAAACGTGAACTCGGCAGCATTAAGAAAGGCGAGGACGTGATGCTGTTGATCTGGAGCAACGGTGGCAGCACTTTTGCCGTGTTGCATTCTGCTAATGGATCTGACAACGGTAATTCGTAAGTAAAAGTGTAAGAACCTGACCGGCGCATCCCGCTCTGTTGAGCGGGATGCGCTCATTTTTTACGGTGGGGCTTTGCTCCTTGTCAGTTGGGGAATCAAGTCTTTCACTGTTCGTCCTTTTCTTCAGGTGCCATATTTTCCGCGGAATAGAACAGGCTCTCCGCGTGTTAAGGACAAGATGGGCAGGAACTGGCGCGCCCCGGCGCCCCAGGCGCGAAATTTTTTTGTCGCGTGAACTTCTCTCCCCACATCAGATGAGATGCGTTTGTTGTGGTTCGACAACTCGAGTGCCTCTAGATACTTGCCGGAAGATTCCCACCGGCTGCTGGCGCGTCTTGATCCTGACCCGGTGGGCGCGGGGGGCTTTTGAGGGATTCCGCCAGCGAGCCATCAACTTGTATACTCCTGCATAACTTTCGGAGTCATTCAACGTGACTAGACATAGAATTTTCGCCATAGCCTTGTCTGTCTCTTTTCTTTCTCTATTTGCACAGGCCAATGACAAGTCGAGGCATAGCTACTCCTCTGGCGAACTCAGGCCAGGAGTTGTAGTTGAAAACGTAGAGAAGAATTCTGACGCGGAGCGAGCCGGACTGCAAGAAGGCGACCTGGTCCTGAGTTGGGTCAGAGGAGATTCGAAGGGCCAAATTGAATCGCCCTTTGATCTCCTTCAGGTAGAAGCCGAGCAAGCACCCCTCGGAAGAGTGACCCTGGAAGGTCTGAGAGGCAGCGAACAACGCGCCTGGGTATTGGGCCCGAGCTATTGGAGTTTCGCCGTAAGGCCGGCTTTTTCTGGCGCATTGCTGATCGCTTATCAAAAGGGACAAGCATTGGCGAAGGCGGGCAAGTTGGAACAAGCTGTAGCCAGGTGGCACGCTGCGGCAACGCAGACCCAAGCGTCTCAATTCCGCTGGCTTGCGTCATGGCTCCTTCTGCGTATTGGACATTTGTTGGGGGACAACCGAAGATGGGCAGCGGCAGACGCGGCCTGTCATGAAGCGCTGACAAGAGCATCAGGAAGTCCACTATCCGTGAAGGAACTCCTGCTGCAAGATTGTGCCCGTGCATTCAACGACGAAGACGACTCGGTTCACAGGGGCAGGTATCTTGAAAAGGCGCTCGTCGTTGGCCACAATGCCGGCCGCGAAAGTCTGTCGGTTGCGAAAAGCCTGGAGATATTGAGTTTCATTGCAGCGCGCGCGAGCGATTGGCCAAGGGCCGAAGGATATTGCCGGCAAGCTTCCGGCATAGCTGAAAAACTGGCCCCTGACAGTCTAGCAGTCGCCTCCACTATTGATTGCTTTGCAATGACATACGCGATCCGCAGCCGGTGGGCGGACGCCGAACAATATTATCGTCAGAGCCTGGCGATCCGCCGGAGAATCGATCCTGACAGCCTGGACCTTGCCCAGACGCTGCTTAATCTCGGCCGTATGGCTGCTTTTCACATGGATTTGGCGAATGCCGACGTGTACCTGACCCAGGCAGTGGGCATTCAAGAAAAGCTGGTT
>DATDGH010000318.1:0-2675 GCA_036522215.1 Candidatus Angelobacter sp.
AGATTCATCTCGCGGTATTGCAGGCGGCCGGCCCATACATGCAGGATGTTCCTCAAGATGTCGCCATTCACTTACTTGGCGCATCCAGGGTCCGCTACACGCCGCTGGGCATCCTCAGATTAGCGTGGAAACTTAGACCGCATACGATCCTTTCCACACTAGGCCATTTAAATGTGGCGGTGGTTGCCACCAAGCCTTTCATGCCCCGCGGTACCAGGGTCATAATTCGTGAGGCCACCGTACCCGGCAGCTTCCTGCAGCAAGTGCCTCGACATCCGCGATTATGGCGATGGCTCTTTCAGCTCTTCTACAAGCGGGCAGACAGGATCGTGTGCCTGTCCAATTCCACAATGGATGAGCTGGTTGTTGATTTCAGGGTACCGCGAGAGAAGCTGGTGCGAATCTATAATCCAATTGACACAAAGAAAGTACATGCGCTGGCCGAGCTTGAGGGGAATCCTTTTTGTGGAGCTGGACCACATTTGCTTTCGGTCGGCGCCCTGAGACCGGAGAAGGGAATTGATCTGCTCATCGAAGCAATGCCGTCCGTCCTGCAGCACCTCCCCGGTGCGCAACTTACTGTGTTGGGCGAAGGGCCGCAACTCCGGGATTTAACGGAACAATCCGACAAGCTGGGGTTGTCCGGAAATGTGCGCTTTCAGGGCTTTCAGAAGAATCCGTGGCGTTACATGAGATTTGCTGACGTTTTTGTTTTGCCTTCTCGTTTTGAGGGCCTTCCGAATGCCTTGCTGGAGGCTCTTACGCTGGGAACAAAGGTGGTGGCGACGGACTGCCCGGGGGGGATTCGCGAAATCCAGAGTCATGCCAGGAGAATGACTCTGGCGCCTTTAGAAAATCCAGCAGCATTGGCTGAGGCAATTATCTCGGCATGGAAATCCCCGACAACGAATTCCTGCAGCCGGGAATCATCGCCATACATGCTGTCTGAGTTCGATCTCCCCCAGGTGATGCACGAATACAGTAAACTCTTACTAAGCTAACCACGAGATTCCATGCTGGCTATTCTTTGTTTTGTGACGATTGCGGTTCTGGCAGGGCTGGCGCTGACACGCCACAGAGTGATTGTTATTTGTGGTTTCTACAGTTTCTATGCTCTTTTGAGTGTCCTGGATCCCGACAACGTTCCTCGCCTGGGACCAGTAACCATCTACCGTGCGATTTATCTGATTGCCCTGATTTCGCTTATAGCTCGTCTTGTTCAGGACAGTGGCTTCCCCGGGCAGATTCGCCGCTGGCCCATGCCTTCTTATCTCGTGTTGTTAACCCTCGTTCTTGCTTCCGCCCTTTATTCACAGACTTCGCATACTTTTTCTTCCGAAGCGGGCTCAACGGTATGGGATATCGCCGCGGTTTTTTCTTTGTTCTGGATCGCCGCCGCGCACATACAGCAGAAAAGTGACCTGAAAATTGTAGCGGGCACAACCGTTGCGGTCTCGCTGGTTTTATCTGCCTGGGTGATCTGGAACGCGGCCCAGTTCAATTTTGAGGCCCTTAGAGGCGGGATCCAGGTCAATCAGAATTATGTCTCCCAATTTGTCTTAACGGGAGGGCTGCCACTGCTTGCCCTCCTTTTCCTGGCCAGGCGTCGCCTGCTGAAGCTCTTAGCAGTACTGCTGCTGCTTTGCGTGTTGTCAGGAAGTCTGATTTTGGCGTCGCGAGGCATTTTCGCGGCGTTTGTAGGGGGAGCGGCCTGGATGCTGGTTGCCGGGCTTCGTGGCCGCAGCCGGAAGACGTTGTTCGGTGCGGGTGTAGTTTTAGTTTTGATCTTTGGCTTTGCGCTGCTGCTTCCTGGGGGCAGAGGGCTGCTGGAGCGTTTTCAAGAAGGGGATGTGAGCACGTTCAACCAGCGCACCATCCTCTGGTCTCTCTCGGCCGAACATTTTGGTGAATCCGGTATTCTGCGGATGTTTTTTGGACAGGGGCTTTCCTCACAAGCCTTCGTTCTTGCGCCCTACCTCAATTCTGACCTGACCAATTATCACAACCAATATCTAAAATTCCTGATGGAACAGGGTGTAGTAGGTGCGGTAGCATTTTTGGTGTTTTTATACGCCATCATTCGCCGGGTGAACCGGAGTCATCATCCACTCAGAGCCGTGATGCTGGGCTGGCTGGGCTTCCTGCTGGTAAGCGGACTCACAAGCACGATCGCAGATTCACACCAGTTCTGGATCTTTCTGGGTGTGATGGCCGGAGTGTGCTCTGTACCGCTTGGATCGAAAGAGTTTGCTGCAATGGCCTCCGTACCCTCTCTTGGAGCCCGGCCTTTTGATTTCTCGTCCGGCGCGCTGGGGGAAAGGTAGAGGAAAATCAGAAAGTTATAATCGTCCTGGCAGCAGAGGCAGACTTTGCAGTCGAGCAGCGAAGATCAGGCTGCTCCGATCTGTAGTGTGAAAAACAACAGATGAACATTTTCAAACGTTCGATAAAGCTTGCTTTTGGCGCGGCTGGTCTGGAGATACGACGAAAGGCCGGAGATGAGGCAGTCCGCATGCCGGTTGAACTATCCAGCGACGAAAAAGAGATGGTCACGTATGTAAGAGAAAATAATCTCACGCTGACCTCTTACGAGCGGCTCTGGGCAACAGCGATGGCGTGCAAACACGTGATTGAACGCTGTATTGATGGAGATTTTGTTGAATGTGGCGTGTGGC
>DATDGH010000319.1:0-3765 GCA_036522215.1 Candidatus Angelobacter sp.
AATCTTGAGTTGGATTTCTCTTTCGGCTTGAAGGGTTTGGCTCGTTTCCGCGGCAACTGCTTCAACCAGCGCGGCGCCGTGGGCGCTGTGTACCGCGTGATTCCCTTTGAGATCAAGTCGTTTCAGCAGTTGAACCTGCCGGCAATCGTTTCCAAACTGTGCGACAAGCCGCGCGGACTTATTCTGGTGACCGGACCAACTGGTTCAGGCAAGTCCACCACGCTGGCAGCCATGTTGGACAAGGTCAATACGGAGCGCCACGACCACATCATCACCATTGAAGACCCGATTGAGTTTGTGCATCAGAACAAGGGCTGCCTGGTGAACCAGCGTGAAGTCCACTCGGACACTAAATCGTTTTCGGACGCGTTGCGCGCCGCGTTGCGCGAAGACCCGGACGTGGTGCTGATCGGTGAAATGCGCGATCTGGAAACCATCGAATCAGCGCTGCGCATTGCCGAGACCGGCCACCTGACGTTCGGCACGCTGCACACCAACTCTGCTGCCTCAACCATCAATCGCATCATTGACGTTTTCCCTTCGCACCAGCAGTCGCAGATTCGTGCCCAGCTTTCGCTGGTATTGGAAGGAATCCTTTGTCAATCGCTGCTGCCCAAGGTTGGCGGAAATGGCCGGGTCATGGCCATGGAAATTCTTGTTCCCAACGCGGCAGTACGAAACCTGATTCGTGAGGACAAGATCCACCAGATTTATTCGGCTATGCAGGCAGGGCAGGACAAATTCGGCATGCAGACATTCAACCAGTCGCTGGCGATGCTGCATTTCCAGAAGCAGATCTCGCTGGAAACCGCGCTCCAGCGCTCGTCCATGCCGGACGAGTTGCAAGACATCGTTAACCGCGGTGTGGTGGCCAGCAAAGTTGCGGCTGCGACAGCCAGTCCGGCCCGGAGGAACTAGTCCGGGAAGCTGGAGTGCAAGAAAAGGATTGTCATGGCGTTCTGTATCAGGCGTGAGTTTCAAGAATGGCCATGAAGGTTTTGGCAAATGCCCGGTTTTTTACGGCGAGCAGAGTTGCTCACCGGCCTGGCCAAAAGAAATCAGCGCAATTCGCGAACTAAAGTAAGGCTCGCGGATGGCGAATATAGAGAGAGGAGTCTTGGTATGGCGGTATTCACATTCAAAGGAACTGACGCCCAGGGAAAGAGGATTTCCGGGGAGCGGACAGCAGAGAGCAAAGCACAGGTACAGCATCTGCTGCGCCGCGAACGCATTACGGCTAAGGCGGTAAAGGAAAAAGGCAAAGAGTTTTCTCTGCCCAAGTTGGGCTCCGGAAAGGTGGCGGTCAAGGACATCGCCATATTCTTTCGCCAATTCTCCGTCATGATCGATGCCGGCCTGCCGTTGGTGCAGTGCCTGGAAATTCTGGCCAGCAACCAGGAGAACGTTGCTTTTCAGAAATGTCTGAATGCCGTGCGTACCACGGTGGAAGGCGGCGCGACGCTGGCCAATGCCATGCGCAATCACCCTAAGATCTTTGACGACCTCACCACCAACATGATTGAGGCGGGCGAAGCGGGCGGTATTTTGGACACTATTCTGCAACGCCTGGCTACATACCTGGAAAAGATCGTGAAGTTGAAGTCGGCGGTGAAATCGGCCCTGATTTATCCCATCTCAGTGCTCTGCATCGCCACGTTGATCATGGGTGCTCTGCTGAAGTTCGTGGTGCCGATCTTCGCCAATATGTTCAGCAGTATGAGCGTGGCGCTGCCTTTGCCCACCCAGATCGTCATCGGCCTGAGCCATTTTGTAGGGCGGTTCTGGTGGGTGTTTTTCGTTGCCGTCATCGCGCTCGTTATAGGCATCAAGCAAGTCCGCAAGGACCCGCGCGGCCGTTATGCGCTGGATAAGTTCCTGCTCAACTTCCCGGTTCTGGGGTCCGTGCTGCGCAAGATTGCGGTTGCTCGTTTTACCCGCACTCTGGGCACGTTGATTACCTCCGGCGTTCCAATACTTGAAGGCTTGGCCATTACCGCCCGCACCTCGGGCAACGCGGTGCTGGAAGAAGCGCTCATGAAAGTGCGCAAGTCGGTTGAGGAAGGCCGTACGATTGTCGATCCCCTGCGCGAGAGCGGCGTCTTTCCCAACATGGTGACGCAGATGATCGGAGTGGGCGAAGCCACAGGCGCCATGGATGCCATGCTCCAGAAGATTGCCGACTTCTACGAAGATGAAGTGGACGCGGCCACCAAGAACCTGCTGACTATGCTTGAACCCCTGATGATCGTGTTCCTGGGCGGCGTGGTGGGCGGCATTGTGATTTCACTGTATTTGCCGATGTTCTCCATGATCGCCAAGATGTCAGGGTAGCAGTAATTCGTAATCAGAAGAGACAGAAGTCTTTTGCGCAACCAACTGAGGGCAGGAATGGGAAGCAAGTTCAATGAACGATCATGGCTGGCATGGCTGGTAAAAGTCCGTGTCGTCATCATCTCGTTCCTGCTCGCCGTTGAGTTGCTGATCGTCAGCCTCACTCCAAACAACGTTTCCACCCGACTGTTCGTCAACGTAGTTCTGGTCTGGTACACAGTCTCTGTGTTTTTTGTTGTGCTGCTTTCCCTTTGGGACGAATATAGGCAGCAGGCCATCCTCCAGATTTTCACTGACCTGGTTTTCGCCACCGCCGTAGTCTATGTGACCGGTGGCATCGATACGTTCTTCAACTTTCTCTATCCGCTGGTGATCATTGTTGCCAGCATCCTTTTGCCGCGCTACTGGGCTTATGTGACTGCCGGCGTGTCCTTCGCGCTGTTTGGCTCGCTGCTCGAGCTGTCTTATTTCGAAAAAATTCCTACGTATCAACTTTCTGTCCCCGGCGATGCCAAAGCGCTCCAGGCCGTAATCCTGACCAACTTCTTTGCCTATCTGGCGGTGGCCCATTTGGCCAGCGCGCTGGCGGCCAAGCTGCGGCAGGCTGGACGAGAGCTGAAGGACAAAAGCGGAGAGCTGCTCAGCCTTCAGGCGTTGCACGAGAATGTGATTCACTCCATCCGCAGCGGTCTGATCACTACCGATCTGCACGGTCGCATTACGCTGTTGAATGCTCCCGGCCAAACGCTGCTGCAACGGACCGCCTCGGGTGTTTACGGGCGGCACATTGCGGAACTCTTCCTGGACCGTCCACCGCGTCTGGATTCCAT
Organism: Candidatus Angelobacter sp.; assembly: GCA_036522215.1. Lineage (GTDB taxonomy): Bacteria > Acidobacteriota > Terriglobia > Terriglobales > Acidobacteriaceae > Angelobacter. The sequence goes on from DATDGH010000319.1 coordinate 3,162, forward strand.
TCCCTCCACAGGCGAGGTCCGGGTCATGACGCCCTTGGGCGAAGAGAAGGCTTTCGGAATAGCGGTGACGGCTTTGACTGTACCGGACCGCGGCGTCATCGGATATGTATACACTTTTGAAGACCACACGGAGATCCGCCGCCTGGAGCGCGAGGTCCGCATGCGAGACCGCCTCTCCGCAGTGGGCCGCCTGGCCTCCGGTATTGCCCACGAGATACGGAACCCACTCAGTTCCATAGCGGGATCTATTCAGGTATTGTCGCGGATGTCCCCGTTTAACGAAGAACAGAAAACCCTGGTGGACATCATCATCCGTGAATCGCGGCGATTGAATTCCATTATCACGGATTTCCTGGCCTATTCGCGCGAGAAGAGCTACAAGTTTGCGCGCGCGGACCTGCTTCCTTTCCTGGAGGATACGTTGGTGCTGCTGGAAAACCGCTCGCAATCCACTGATCTGAAAATTGTGAGGCGATTCAGCGTGGCGGAAGCGTTTGCGGTTGTGGACGGCGACCGGATGAAGCAGGTTTTCTGGAACCTGCTGGAAAATGCGTCCCGTGCCATGTCGCAAAAGGGCACGATTACCGTTTCTGTAAAGCTGGTC
>DATDGH010000320.1:0-1805 GCA_036522215.1 Candidatus Angelobacter sp.
AACGCTGGCACCCGCGGAAACGGGATGACCTCCCGGGATCTGGCACCAAACGGCTGGTCGAATGCAGCTTCAATGCCAATATCCTTCCGGATCGGCATCTGGTGGTGTTGCACGACGTTACCGAACAGCAAAACCTGGAAGACCAGTTACGGCAATCGCAAAAAATGGAAGCGGTGGGACGCCTGGCGGGAGGCGTAGCCCACGATTTCAACAATATTCTCGGCATCATCAGCGGCTACGCTGAATTGATGCAGCTCAATGCTGCGGACAGCGCGCAGAAGTTCAGGGCCGAGAAAGTATTGGCGGCCATTGAAAAGGCAGCGTCGTTGACCAAGCAGCTTCTGGCCTTCGGTCGCCGGCAGGTCTTGTCGCCCAAGCTGTTGAATATTTCCGCGGTAATGGCTGAATTGACCGGCATGGTGCGGGTGATGGTGGGAGCGGAAATTCAACTGGTTGTGCATCAGGAAAGAGTGGGCATGGTCCACGCCGACCAGGGACAGTTGGAGCAGGTCATCCTGAATCTGGCTGCGAACGCGCGCGACGCCATGCCCAACGGCGGCACTGTCACCATCAAGCTGGAAAGCTGTGCCAGCAACGGCTCCAGGTCCCAGGTTCCGGCAGGCGATTACGTTCTTCTGTCGGTGGCGGACACTGGAATCGGCATGGATCCGGATACCCAATCGCGTATCTTCGAGCCTTTTTTTACTACGAAACAGAGTGGATCGGGACTTGGGCTTTCTACGGTGTATGGCATTGTGAAGCAGAGTGGAGGCCACATCAACGTCGAATCGCAACTTGGACTTGGTTCTACGTTCAACATTTATCTGCCGCTGGTGGCCAGCGCTAAAGTCGAATGCCAGCCGCCGGAAGGCGCAAAGCCGCTGCACCAGCGCGGAACTGAGACCATTCTGCTGGTGGATGATGAGGATGAGCTCAGGAACGCTACGGCTGAATATCTTGAGAGTTGTGGCTACCGCGTGCTGAAAGCCAGAAACGGCCAGGAGGCCATCGAAGTGGCAGACCGTTTCAATCAGAAGATTTCACTCCTGATCACCGACATCGTGATGCCCAAGACGAACGGGCGCGGACTGCTGGACCATATTCGAAAGACCCGTCCTGAAACCAGCGTGCTGGTCATCTCCGGGTATGCCGACGATGCGGTGATCCGTCATGGCATATTCCTGGAAACCACTTACTTCCTGCAGAAGCCTTTCACCTTTCAACTGCTGGGTTCGAAGATCAGGAAGCTGCTTGATAGATAAGCAATCAGCAATCAGCACTCAGCATTCAGCCCGCAACAGTTCGGCTCGGAGCGGCAGCTTTGTGGGCATGGTTAGAGTCCAACCCTAAAAATCTGCGGTGAGCTCAAGAAGCCTGACACTCAGCCCAAGAAGCGATTGCGCTCTCCGTTCAACTGCTGGGTTCGAAGATCAGGAAGCTGCTCGATAGGTAAGCAGTCAGCAATCAGCACTCAGCATTCAGCCCGCAACAGTTCGGCTCGGAGCGGCAGCTTTGTGGGCATGGTTAGATTCCAACGTAAAAATCTCCGGTGAGCTCAAGAAGCCTGACACTCAGCCCACGAATCGATTGCGCTCTCCGTCAACTTTCAATATCAGGGAGGCCAACATTCGTTTTACTTCTACGACCTGCGACTGCAACTCCTCATAGTCGGTCATGCTCAGGAATTCCAAGTCACGTGAAAGCAACAAATGATATTCAAGTTCGGTTGCAGAACCCATCGCCATTTGGAGAAAACGATAAAGTTCCGCATTGCCTCGGCGCCCGCATCCTTCGGCGATATTTGC
>DATDGH010000321.1:0-3437 GCA_036522215.1 Candidatus Angelobacter sp.
CAAGGCGGTGGAAATGATTTCTCCAGCCTCGGAGATTTTCAAATAGGCAGCGGTCAATCCAACTACAAGAAGGAGCAGCGTAGCGGCCAAACCTATTAGGAGCGGTTTGTAGATCATTGGGAAATCCTCTCTGTTCTCAATAGGAATACCCATGGAAAATGTGCCGCTTTGTGACAAATGCGTGACGAATTTTTCTTGGTTGTGTATACATCCAATCGAATCAAGGGCTTGCGAGGCCCTTGTAAGTAAGATTGCCTAGTGTTAGGGAACGCCTCCGAAGCGAGCGGGCGAGGCGGAGGGCTTTGACGGCACTTCGGCTCTCTTAGCCTTTATGACAGTTGTTCGAGGAGTCGGGAAACAGCATCAGCCATGGCTTTGAACTGCGCCATGGCTGATTTGGTTCGCAAGCGCGATGGCGGTATCCTTTGGAGCATTCTGTTGAGATTTTTAGCTTGATCGCGCAGACGAACCAAGTCGCTGTAGGATTGGATCCCCTTATCTGCAAGTGTGGCGAGCTTGTTGAATTGTTCCGTGGCCTCATACATGAGGAGTTCGTCATCCATTTCTTGAACCTTTTCAGCCAGTTCATTACTGAAGGTCTTAATGGGGAAATCCTCGGGCGATTTCATTGAAAGATCCTGAGTCTTAGCCTGAATTAGCAGAAGAGCTTTTCGAAACGCAATCATATCCGCGACTGTAATCACTGGATGATTACCGACAATCTGGTCGTATCTTGCCGTCAGTTCCCCAACAAGGGCAAGAAAAGGCCTTTTCTTCTCCAGTTCATCAAGAGCAGCTGTCAGAACCTCGCGGACCTGCGCCATTACGCTGCCTTGAGTTTCCGGATTAAATAATTGAAGTAAGTTCAAAAGGGTAGTTTTGAACTCGGCACCGCGGCGCAATAAACTGTCTAGATGACTCAAGGAAACGATGCTTTCCTGTGCGGAATCCAGAAAGTCGCGAAGGTTACGGGTCCAGTCGTTGATCTGTCTTAGCTCCGTGGGGAGAAGATTCTCATATCTTTCGGATGTGTGAAGCCGCGAGCGAAAATCCGTTAGTGGTGCAAATGCGGCTGTCCCGGCATGCCTACCAAGATTAAAAACTGGCGTAACTGAATGAGTATCACGACGATAAAATCGCGAATAGAGGGATTTTCTCGCTGTGAGATCCGGGTTAATTATTTTTCGGAGCTCGTACCGATTCTCGTCTTCGTGGCCTGCCAATAACAGGAACTTCGAAACAATATCGCGATCAACGAAATCCAACCATCCTGCAGCGTCAGCAAAGATGACGGCCCCTCTTTTTAGCATTGCTCGAACCCCTGTCATTCTTTGTTCCGCCTTGACGGCTCAGTGTCATCAGAGGTGGATTTAAGATCAGCAAATTCTCGGAGAGTGTTTAACGCAACGAGTGTGACCAATCTACGAAAAGTTGCGAAGGGAAACCCATAGCTGACAATTCCGAGTAACCCGTGAGCCGCAAGGCTAGTCGCTACTGATTCGCCATACAGTCTCAGTAAAAAGGGCAAAAGAAGTGGTCGGACAATTATCATCGCCAGCGTGACACTCGCTGGTACAAAGATAAATCCTTCAAGCAGCAGCGACCGAGAAAGGCCGCGAAGAATGCGTTGTTTGTCGGCTGCGCTCCTCTGCTTCTCATTTCGGCAAATAACTTGGATGTCGTTGGACCGAACGAGTAGGAAGAACAACTCGGCACACAAGAAGGTGACACCCAGAAGATGCCAGTTCAAGCCTCCCAAGGTCAATCTCTCCTCTCGCCTGCGAATGCAAAAAATAGCGGGCTACGGTCAGGCTACAGGTTGACGCAGATGGTCTCTTAAGGTTTAGACTTCCGTTTTCTCGGTTTCTTTCCTTGCTTTTGATAACGGGTTTTCCTGCCGTTGGCGATCTTCGGCAGGAGTTGGCGAACTTGGTCGATCTCTTCTTCAGTCCAAGCGTGTACGCCCATCCCTTCAGCCTGAGTAAGCTTGGGCGCAGGAACTTTACCGGTTGCCACATAGCGGCTCAGGGTTGTGGGATCAATTCCGAGCTTGCGGGGCCGCTTGACGGGGTAGAGAAGAATAGGCTCATCCAACAGCAAGCGTAGCAGATAGATACAATAATCGCCAGTGTGGAAAAGCGACACGCTGCTGAATTTTTCTGTGGTTTTTGTTGAAACGATCGGGAGCCTGGACGCACTACCTATATAGGGCTTGCTCGAAAGCCTCAATCGAGCTTTGGAAAAAGGGGTCGGAAATGTTCTGCCGGTCGTCCTTAAAATCAACAACATCGGGACAGTCCGATGAATGCGCTGTGACTGATGCCAAGACCCACGAGAAAGCGGCACAGGATGCGGCTGTGACCGATGCCAAGACCGTAACATCGGGACAGTCCGATGAACGCGCTGTGGCTGATGCCAAGACCCGCGAGAAAGCGGCACGGGATGCAGCTGTGACTAAAACCAAGATACTAAGGAGCGAGAAAGAGGCACGGGACGCATATGTACGCTGGCAAAAAACGAGACGAGACCACCTTGGTTCGGTTGTGAAACTGGTTCTTACGCTGACCATCGGCGCATTGGCATTCGGAGTCGATTTGTTCGTCAAACGCAAAGCTGAAGCGCCAGTCATGTGGCTCAAGATATCGCTGTACACACTGATCGGGGCTGCGACTGGCGGGCTATTGGTCAACATCACCCGCTTTCGGGATTTCCATTGGACGGAGCGGGCAGCGCGGATGCGCCAGTACAGGCAGAGGCCGAGGTCGTTGAAGAACCTTTATATGCCTCCGTGGCTGAAAAAAGTCGTCGGTATGTACAAAAAGGCCAACAAGAAAGCTGCGGCGGATCCCTCGGATCCCAAGGACTTATGGCTGGCTATTGGAAGTTACTGCAAATGCAAATACGAGTTTTGGGGTGGATGGACTTGGCGTCTCGTGACGGTACAATTTGGCATGTTTGGCTTAGGAATCGCGGCACTTGTGGTTGGGATTCTATTGTTTCCGCCTGAAAAGGAGCCTCCGCATTTGGCCACTCCAACGGCCATTGTTGAACCTTTGACCCCCGATAGGTCCACCGCGCCAAACCCTCGATCGGAGACCAGCTACACAGTAGTGCCAGGTGACACTCTATCGAAAATAGCACAAAAGAAGTGTCGTGATTCCAATCGGTGGTATGAGATATATCTACTCAATCAGTCTGCCCTAGGTGTCAACCCTAACGCTCTTCAGCCTGGGCAGAGGCTAAAGCTGCCAGGGTCCCCGTGCGTTCTACCAGAAGTTTCGGGGACTAAATCGAAGAGTAACGCTGGAGACGCTTCTTAGTAGTCAAAATGGAGGCGTGGGGGGCTAAATTAAGGTTGTCGGGAATTGGTGCGCTAGCCTGGGGAGAGAGGGCCGGGGCGGGGCGGCGTGTGTCTGTGAGAATTGAATGAGCTTGTT
>DATDGH010000322.1:0-6485 GCA_036522215.1 Candidatus Angelobacter sp.
GAAATGCGAGCACAGTACCAGGAGATTTACGGACTCCAGCGGAGCTTGTCGGCAGACGATTGCCTTGAACACGCCGAAAAGCTCTGGGTACCATTGTCTCGAACCAAATACCATTGGCTTCAGGCGCAGTTAGCTCTAGAAAAAGCCACCTGTGCAAATCGAATCCTCGATTTCGATATGGCTGCGGCCAATGTCAAGGTTAGCCGACAAATTGCCCAGCAGTTTCACTTTTCCGAATTGATGTTGCGAGTGGCCGGTTTTGATGCCGGAATCCAGCAATGGCAGGAAAACTACTACGAGGGTTGGAAGAAAGCGGTTCGAGGCTTGGCGCTTTACTGGCAGCGTGGATGTTCCATGCCGGACGACAATGCCCAATCCCTGCAAGGAACGGCGGATGTGTGCCCTCGGTCTTGGGAAAGGCTTTATCAGTTCTATTCTGTCATGCAACAATGTGCAAGAAAGTTGGGCCTTCCTCACGCCTCCGAGGCGCTATTAGTGCGGAGCATGTCCATTCTGCAAGATAGTGCGCCCGATGATATTGGCCTGAGAGCAATCCTCCATCTGAGGCTTGCCAATACACTACTACGGCAAAGTAATCCGGTTCTTGCAGAAGCTGAGGCCAGAAAGGCCGACTCATTGCTAACGCAAGTCCCTCAGCATGAAGGGACCGCTCAAATATACATCGCGGCAACACGGATCGAATTGTCAGATTTCGAATTGAAGCTCGGGAATGCAGCATTGGCACTATCTGAGATCGACCCTCTTCAAGCCTTGCTAACTAACCAGGATGACTTCATTAGACTTGATTTCTACACGGTCAAAGGAGAGGTCCTTAGTCAATTGAAGCGTTTCAATGACGCTGTTGATGCTTACTTATCCGGACTCCGTGTCGCTGAGGGCCCTCTTCACGGACTCCAGGATGATGCTCTGCGCCTGAACTGGGCATTAACAACCGGTAGAACTTACCGAGGATTGACACGGTCCCTTGTGGCGCTCGGGAGAAGCCGGGACGCTCTCTCTATTTGGGAACGGTTTCAGAGCCGGTCCTTGAATGAAAGAACGCCGGGCGCCGAAGACCGGCCGGAACCGTCCGGGAACCCTGGCCTTTACCCAACAATCCCCTCAGCCTCAGAGCCACATTTGATCTATGCCAGCTTCGAGGATGGCCTGCAAATCTGGGTGGCGAATGGATCTCAGATCCGGAGTCAGTGGGTCCCCGTGAAACAGGAGGACTTGAGGCGCGAGATCGGCGAATTTGCAAAACAATGTGCAAATCCATCATTAAGCCCAGATAAATCTCAGGCGCTTTACTCGTTGATTTTGCAACCGGTGGTCGCTGACTTGCCGCCATCGGGCACGATCGCCATTGAGCTTGACGAGGCGCTCGTGGGACTAACTTTTGAAGCTCTCCGGAATGATGCCGGTCGCTATTTCGCTGACAACCATACCGTCGTCTATTCTCCGGGACTGCTTGCGGAAGAGACTCTTCGTCAGCCCCAGCGGCTGACGCTACAGGATCCTATGTTACTGGTGGATGCTTCTCAATCAGTGGAAGGAGCGCCTCTGCCTGGTCATTCTGAGGAGGTAACGGCTGTGAGGCGCACTTTTGCTCACACCAGAACGCTAGGGCCGGCAGAGATCACCTCCGCTGAGGTCCGGCAGGCGTTAGCTCAAAGCTCCGAATTCCACTTCAGCGGCCACGGCAAGCCGGACGGCACCGGCACAGCTCTGGTCATTGGCTCTCACCTGTTTCTCGGAGCGAACGACCTCGTTCCCGAGAGGCTTCGGCACATTCAATTAGCGGTTTTGTCGGCATGCGCAAGCGGGTCAGGGAAGAAGGGCACGTTTGACCAGAGCAATCTGGTGCGCGCGTTCCTTTCCGGCGGCGTCCCAACCGTGATCGCCAGCAGGTGGGATGTGGACTCAAAGAGTACCGCGCATTTCATGCAGAATTTCTATGGCCAGTTGCGAAGTGGGTCGCCACCATTACAAGCCTTGGAGTATGCACAAGCTCAAATGCGCGCCGTCCAGAGCCATCCTTACTATTGGGCTGCTTTTAACCTCACCGGCAGGGTAAACTAGTCATCATTTTGCCTTTAGAACCAATGGTTTTAGGGAAAGCCTCAAGGTCTGCGTTTAATACTGACAAGGAGAAAGGTATGAAACGGCGAGAATTGTTGCGCGGACTATTTGCCCTGTCTGCGGCTGGTATTCTTAACGGTTGTCGAGATGGTGAAAAGGGCGACCACGATCATGAACCTAAAAATCCGGCCACCCTTAAGGTCGTATTGCAGGGGCCGTTTGCCGTGGTCCTGAAAAAGAAGGACAAAACCTACAGCGTTTCAGCCTTCATACCGCCCGATCCCAAACATCAATTCCGCTTCCAACTGCCATCAAAGGAAGGCATACAAACGTCCGCTCCCAAATATCAATTCACGCTGGGGCCTGAAGGATTGGACATCAATGAGCGAAGGCGACCATACATGGACCATGGCTTGGACGATATGAACTTTGATCTGGGAGAATATCCGGCGCCGGACTTTTTTGTGGCGGTCGATCTTCCTGTTCCTGATCTGATTACCTTCATCCCTCCATCTGAGCCAGTGGTGTTTGTAGACGGAAGAATCGCCTTCGCTGCCCTGAACCACATACTCGAGTACAAGATTGCAGATGAGAAGAAGGTGCTGCTGCATTCGAAGGAATTGGGAGACCAGCATCCTCTACCGTTTTCAGAGATGTTCAAGCACCACCAGGAGCATACCCACTCAGAGCAAGAATACAGCGATAAAAAAGGCCATGGCCCCCAAAATCCCCACACTCAAAGCGAACTCGGGCGGCCCTCGGAATCCGAAGTATTTACCTATTTCCTTGGTGTTGGGGTCCCTCCGGGAGCAATGTCTGATCCCGAAGCGGTACAGCACGGTCTTGACTTCTTCAACAAAAAGCTGGTTCCCTTGTTCCCCAACAGTCGAAATCTTAAGGAACTGAGTGAGATTCGCAATTACGGTGACCCTTGTACGATGGGGAAGACAGCGCCATCTCGCATGAAACCCACGGTTCTACGGCAGTCGGAGCCCAAGCCGAGACTTCTTCTCGTAACCGGTGTCGAAGACTGCCGGAGCCCTGGCTTGACTGGCCACCCATAGAACCAGCAAGTCCCCCATCGCTTAACCATAAAGACCGGCAAGAGCTGTGTGCTTCTAGCTGGAACACATTTCATACCCCGTCCGAGAGTGTGCAGACCAAGCAAGAATGGCTTAGAAGTCTTTAATCGGGCTCTTTTTGAACATATACATCGCCGTTTTTCGAAAAAATTCATGCCGTAAAGTTCTTTTCGGACCTACAATGCCTTCACCTCTACACTGGGCCCTGTTTCGAGACTTCACCGAAAGGAACTAATCTATGAACCGACGTGATGTTCTGAAGACCGTAGCGTTTGGTTTGCCAGCAGTCACAGCTCTGGGTTCCCGCATCTTCGCGAAAGTCCCCGCGGCTTCCGTCAAAATCACAACGCTCAACATGATTGTCGAAGGCCCGTTTCTTTGCCTTCTTCAAAACGACCAGACAGAGATCATTGCACCCCGCGTCGAAAAACATCGCTATCTAATCGAGCAGTCTTCGGCTGAGGAGGGCACTTATGTACTGGGCGGTGTCCGCGGAGTAAACGACACGCAACAGATTGGGTACGTGTTGCCGGAAGGGGCTGAGGCTTTCCGCCTATCTCTAGACCAGCTTCATCTGAGCCTGAGCCGGAACAACGCAGCCTACTTCAGCTTCAAGGTTCCACTGCCTAGACAGATCGTGGCGGTATCCTCAAGGCCAGCAGAGATCGTTGATGGATTTGGACAGAGACGCAGAGTGACCATGCCAACGGCCTATGCATTCGTGTATGACGTGGCCAATCTGCATCAACTTCGCCTCCACGGCAACAATGAATGGAATCCGGAAACTCGGCTGGCGAAAGAGACGGTTGTCAATCTCTCCATAGCAACAGGATTGCCTTTGGGCGTTCAGGACCCAAATGGAGAGCACTTCCACATGGCTCTGACAGCCTTTAGAACCTATCTGCCGGGGCTAAAGCTTGACATCACGAGTGTCGGAGCAGAGCGGCAGACGGCAGAATTGAAGGGGTATCCCGGCGTCACGCCTAGGTCCTCCGTCTTAGACTGCCACATGCCTCCCATCCTTGTGCCAATGCCTATGCCTAAACCTCCGAGGGCTGCCAGCTAGCTCAAAGGAACGGATGCTGAGGCTTGCAATTTGCCTATTGTTGTTATTTCAGCAGGCACCTCCTATTCTTAAGACAGAGGTGGGGATGCCTGCTCCGTTTCGTGTCCAGCGTGAAGATGGAACGCTAAAGAAACTTAAGGCACCTGATGCTCATTATTCGGTTGCACTTGTCTACTCCAGCTACGACAATGCTCGCGAAGGATACTTCTGCGCCGGCTCCCTTATTCGTCCTGAATGGGTCTTAACCGCAGCCCACTGTCTCTCAGCGCACACGAAGCCTTCCAACCTCAAGATTGCTGCCGGTTCAGCGAAGCTCTCAGAGAGCAAGCTTGTGACCACCGTGAAAATCATCCGACACGAGCGTTTTGATCGGAACAGCATGATCAACGATATTGCCCTCATTAAATTGGCTGACCCAATTCACGACATGCAGCCGGTAAAACTTACAGATTTTGAGACTGAGCGACAAGTGTTTAAAACGGACTCCCGCGCAACTGTTAGCGGATGGGGTTCTAAAGCATTTCTTCCCAAGACCATCTCAGAAGATCTGCTTTACGTGAGAGTCTCAGTCATCAGTCGACGTTCATGCAACAGGAGCTATAAGAGCGCTGTCACAGAGAATATGATCTGCGCAGGTAATAAAAATGCCGATGCGTGCAGCGGCGATAGTGGCGGCGGTTTGGTTATCACCTACCAGGACCACATGTACTTGGAAGGTATCGTCAGTTGGGGAGAGGGCTGCGGTGATCCGAAAAAACCTGGCGTTTACACTCGGGTTCCAAGCTACCGAGAATGGATCAGAGCACACATGAACTGATCACACTCCCACCGCCTCCGCATAAAGACTGTGGAAGTGGTGGACTCCGCGCTCCTGCTTTACGCTATAGCGGCCTCGGCTGTAGGAGCGTGAGCGCAGGTTTTTCTGGACGATTTCACAAATGCGCACATCTTCCACCTGGATCTCGTCGCTGAATTGAATGGTCTTTGCCGGAGCTTCTGTTGCCAGCGCTTCTGGCGGAAAATACCATTCAAAAATGGCAATCGAGCGCTCAGCGGAGACCGGCAAAACAATATTCACTGACACATTGTCGGGGTAGCAGTTGAGCATCCAGTTGGGAAAGACCCAGTAGTATTCGGCTACATCGTCGCCTTTAGCCTGTGAGTACCGGCGTTGCACCGTGGTCTCGTTCTCCGGGCCGCGGATGGGGCTGGACTGCAGCGAGTAACTGGGAAAGAGCTGCGTGGTGTAGCTGCTATAGTCCAGCTCGCGATTTAACCCGGGATGCACGCTTGGCAGGTGATACCCCTCGAGGTAATTGTCTATGTAGGTCTTCCAGTTGCACTCCATCTCGTAGACCCTGCGCTCGAGGAGCTGCATCTTTTCCAATTCAAAGCGTGCTGTCTGTTCAGGAAGTTGTCCTAAGGACCTGAGCAGCGGTTCGGCTGAGGGATTCAGGTTCACAAAGATCAGTCCGGCCCACACTTCGGTGCGCACAGCAGTCAGGCTGAAATCCTGGTGATGAAAGTCTTTTACGCCTTCGCATTCCGGAGCGTTCAGCAGCTCGCCATCCAGCGAATAGGTCCAGCCATGATAGCCGCAACGAAAAACTTTTCTCTCCCCGCAGCCCTGCGCCGGGGGGCCTGCACGATGTTTACAAACGTTATAGAAGCCCTTGATCTGGCGGGCGGAGTTGCGCGCAATCAGCAAAGGCTCGCCTACCAGGGTGGTGGTGAAGAAAGAGCCGGGTCTCGGCAACTGGCCCACATGCCCGACAATCTGCCATGTTCCGGCAAAAATCTTTTCTTTTTCAGCGGCTTCAAACGCCGGATCGAAATAATAGTGCGACGGCAATGTACACGCCTGGGCTACATCGGGTTGAATGAGCTTTTCTGAGAGAGACTGAGGGCCCATGAATATCTCCTGCGACTTGACGCCGATGGCAGAAACGAGATTATATCTAACCCATCTTGACCCAACCCGCCAAGCTCATTCGTGGCCTTTCCCTGCTTGACTCCATTCTGCTTCTGGCCAGCGGAATCATCGGATCAGGCATCTTTTTAACGGCTGCGGACGTAGCGAAGAATACGCGAACGCCTGTGCTGTTCCTCTCCATCTGGGTGATTGGCATGGTCATTACCATGCTGGCCTGCTTCGCTTTTGCCGAGATGGGAGCCATGTTTCCTGAAGCCGGCGGGCAGTACGTCTACCTGCGTGAGGCCTACGGCGAGTTTGTCGCCTTTCTCTACGGCTGGAT
>DATDGH010000323.1:0-2342 GCA_036522215.1 Candidatus Angelobacter sp.
GCCAGCGAGCCGCGCTGCTGGGTAATGTGCATCAGTTCCGCCGCGTTGCTGGTCATGCACTTCAAAATTTCAGGGGCAGGCACTCCTGCTGCCCGCCATACGGCGAGATAATCCAGCATCAAATCCGCCCGGCTCTTGTTCGGCACCTCAATCACCGTGTCCGTACCGAAGGCCATTTTGACGCCGGCCCGATAGGCGCGCCGCAGGCGATCTATGATTTTGGGCGCCAGCTCTTCCGGTGGTGGAAAGATGCCGCCTGAAGTGCCCTCAAGATCGAGTTGAGCTCTGGGAATATCCGTACCAACCAGAAAGATGCCTTTGCGCTTCATCTTCTGCAGTTGCTCGTCGGTGAGGAAGAAACCGTGCTCCAGGGAATCCACGCCGCCTTCGATCACGTTGTCCGCCGCCTCTCCTCCGTAAACATGCACGGCCACCGTGCGGCCGGCATGATGCGCCTCGTCCACCGCGGCTTTTACTTCCTCTACCGACAAGTGAAAGGGACTGTTGTCTGCAACCAGCTTGATCACGTCCACGCCATAGTAAATATTCTCACGCACTGCTTTACGCATCTCGTCGGGCGTGTCGGCGTCAATATATTCATAGCGCCAGAATGGTCCTTGTTCGGGAGGAATGGCGGTGGATTGGCCGCCAAAAGGAGCAATGATCTTGCCTGAGGTGAGGATGGTGGGACCATCGAACATGCCTGCCTGAATGGCCCGCCGCACATCTTCCGTTGCATAGTTGCCATCGTTGCCAACCTCACGGACGGTGGTAAAGCCGGCGTGCAAGAGATCCTGCGCATTCCTTAATCCACGCAAACCGCGATAGGTTGAGCTCTCTTTGAGGTAAAAGGATTCGAAGGGTGCATTTCCGCCGGTTACTTCCGTCAATGTCAGGTGGACGTGTGCATCCATCAGGCCGGGAGACACCCACTCGTTGGAAAGGTCGATGGTGGCGGTTCCTTCCGGTATAACGACATTGGGTCCAATGGCTTTGATCTTGCCGTTCTCAACCAGGATCACCTGGTTCCTTGCCACCGATCCCTTCGCCGGATCGACGACTCCTCCAGCCCGGATGGCAATGATATTCTGGGCAACAACCCGGACTGCAAGTATCAGAACTAACAAAGCCACAAGCTTCTTCACCAGCATCCTCCAGAAATAAATCGTGTGCGGCACAACAAGGTCCGCGATGCGAGGACACATTCTATGACAAAGAACAGGATTATGGGCGCCTGCCTGGTAAACCGCTGGTGTTGCACCAGGGGCGCAGTCAGAGTTTATTTTCGAGATTTATTTGAAACACCTCGAGGGTCGTGAGTGTCCGCAACTATTCATATCGCAAGGCGACGACCGGATCCACGCTCGCCGCCCGGCGTGCCGGGATGTAGCTGGCCGCAAGCGCTGCCAATCCGACCAGGACTGTGATGGTTGCAAATACCAGCGGGTCGCGCGTTTGAACTTTGAAGAGCGCGGAAGCAATGAAACGTGTGAGGGCGAAGGATGCAGTGAGACCAATCATGAGGCCGACGGCCACAATGCGCGTGCCCTGTGCGGTTACTAACCTCAAGATGTCCCCGCGCTGCGCGCCCAGCGCCACTCTGATTCCAATTTCGCGCGTGCGCTGAGTGACCGTATAAGCAATCACAGCGTAGGTCCCGAGCAGTGCGAGGCCAATGGCAAGGGCGCCGAAAATTGCCATGAGCACTGTAAACGATCGCGTTCCGGCAACGTTTTCGTCAATCCGCTGCTCCATCGTCGCCACGTTGTAGATCACGAAATCCTGGTCCAGAAGCTGTAGTCTGGCACGCAAGGTGGGCAGCATTTCTGCCGGCGCAAGCCTGGTGCGTACCATCAAGGTGAGGCTCTCAAGCATGTCGGCGCTGCGCAGAGGTGAATAATAGATTCCGACCTCGGACTTGTCATGATGGACGTCTTCAACCTGGGCATCGCCTGCCACACCGACAATCACATACCAGTTGGTACCGTCTCCATACCGCATCCGTTTCCCGACAGGGTCCTGACCGGGAAGATAATGCTGTGCGAAGGAGCGGCTGACAATCACTACGGGTTGCGAATGCTGATCATCGCTATCGGTGAAGTCGCGGCCTTTCAACAACGGAGTGCCCAACGTATGAAAGTATTCCGGCGTGATCTGCTCATGATAGACATTGAACTGGTCTCTATACCGCTCGTGGCCTTCAATTTCAAATCCTCGATTAATGCCGGGCCACACCAGCACGTCAGCGGTGGTTAGTGCCGCAACTTCGACGCCGGGTACCGCTTGTATTTGTTGGGCCAGACGCTCCGGCAGAAGACGCTGTGCCTGGCCCTGATATTTGC
>DATDGH010000324.1:0-8450 GCA_036522215.1 Candidatus Angelobacter sp.
GTGAAAGTCGCGAGGGAGCCGTGAAGCATGGAGACATTGTTGCGCAAGGGCAGCACTCTTGCCCTGATTAAAGCCGCGTTGAGCTCATCTACAAAAAATTGCGCCTGGCCTGAAGCGATCACCGCCTGATCGATGTCCAGAGACTTATCGAAGGTATCCTCAAACGCCTCCGTAAACTCTCTGAAGATCTCGGCTGTGCTAACTGGATGCGGTGATTCCCCCATCGAATCAGGTGGGTCAGTATCAATCAATGTAAGCGAAGCCACGCTTCGCCCTTGTTCATGCAGACGCAGCGCCATCTCAAATGCAACCAGTCCACCATGGGAGTGGCCTAATAGATGTATTGGCCGTGTTAGATTGAACCGGGCCAACGCGGGCAAATTATAAAGCGCGGCATCTTCCACACTTTCATGAGGCTGTTCAGCGATGTCTATGCCACGAGGTTGTAGTCCATAGATTGGCCATTTCCTGCCTAAGGCGTTAACAAATTCGACGAAAGAAGTAACACTCGCGCCTGCGCCAGGAATGCAAAAGACTGGACATTCAATGCTATGGGGCGCATGCAATGGAACCAGTGGGTTGGATTGATCAATGGGAAGATGCAAATTCATGGTTCTTGGTGATTCCGGAGCAGGTGGTCCGAGAGCTCCGTTGGCCGATCAAACTTCCGCAGCGGACCTCGTAAGGGGATGCAACGCAGGGAATGAGACGATCTGTACACTGTTCTTCGCTAAGGCGTCTGTGATGGCGGCGCCAAGAGACCTCACGTTTTCCAAACTTGTAATCGTAGAATGTGTTCCCTGAACCGGAACCACCTGGAGGTCATCGCCCAAAAGTCTGCGCCAAGCTGGCCCCGATGGCGACACGGACACGGTTTCCCTTGCCTCAAACAGCCACACAGGCATAGACACTCTGACAAGCGAATAATTGAACACAGCGTTTTCAGTTGCGTGCCGGACCCTCAAAATACGCCACAGGAGCGATACGTCCAATGTATGAACCGAAGGATATTCCTTCGCTATTTTGTCCATTATATGGCCGCCGCGCTCGCGCTCCATCAGCGTCCAGAAATCATAAATTTGGGCCATTCGGATAATCTCATCAAGATCCTCCTTTTCAAGAATCCTTGACAGGACGTCAATCAACTCGAAGTTGGGATCAAAATCTTTTGGCCCGCCGCTTTCGGAATCCATTTTCTTTCGCTCAGAATAAACGGTGTCGAAGAGGCCCACAAATCCAACCTGTTCGCCCATTTCGATCAACCTTCTCGCCATTTCGTAGGCAATTGTTCCGCCTGCCGACCAGCCTGCGACCCGATATGGCCCGTGTGGCTGGACCTGGCAAATACAGTCCACATAAAGTTCAGCCATCTCTTCTATAGTTTTCAGCGGCTCCGGACCGGGAGTGAGCCCCGTGGCTTGCAAGCCATAGATCGGGATATCCGTGTTGATAAAGGGAGCAAGGTCTGCCACATAATCTACGAGACCCCCGAGGGCATGGACAATAAAAAGCGGCGCTTGCGTTCCCGCCGGTCGAACCGGAATCAAATTCTGGTGTCTTATTGCGAGATCGCCACGTTTTAGCGCAGCCGCCAACTCAGCCAATGTTGGAGCCATAAAGACATCGCGCAGCGAGATGTTTATGCCAAATGACCGCTGCACCTCCACCCCCAACTGTATGACCAATAACGAATGACCTCCCAGTTCGAAGAAGTTGTCGTGGCGTCCCACCTGAGGTGTTCTCAGAAGCCTTTCCCAGATTTTCGCCAGCTTCGATTCGGTCTCCCCTTGCGGCTCTTCATATCCTCGACGCACATATGCATCCCGTTCCGGCTCCGGCAGCGCACGCCGATCCAGCTTCCCGTTGGGCGTCAGCGGCATGCGCTCCAGCCGCACATAGGTTGCTGGTACCATGTACTCCGGCAACTGCCCTGCCAGATATGTGCGCAGCATCGCGCTCAGTTCCCCTGCTTCCACCTCTCTGTGTTCCTGTAAGCTATGCCTTACCCTTTCTTCATCCACCTTCGACTCAGCCACGACCACATAAGCCACCAGACGCTTTCCCCCGCCTCCATCCTCGCGCGCTGTTACCACCGCTTCCCGCACCTGCGGATGCTCCGATAGCCGCGCCTCGATCTCTCCCAACTCAATGCGGAAGCCCCGGATCTTCACCTGATCATCTTTTCGACCAGAGAGAAGGAGATTCCCCTCCACTGAAAAACTGCCGACATCGCCCGTCCGAAACAGACGCACGCCGGCCTCCGATCGAAACGGATCGGGGCCGAAGGCCAAGCTCGTCTTCTCCGCGTCATTCAGGTATCCGCGCCCGACGCCAACACCCGAAACCCAGATCTCACCTGTGACTCCTATAGGGCAGAGGTTCCCCTTACCGTCGACAACGTAGAGATGCGTATTGCGAATAGACTTGCCTACAGGAATGCTCGGTACATCCGGGCATGTATACATGAAATAATGCGTGATATCGTCGGAAGCTTCCGTAGGTCCATAAGCATTGATAACCGGGATCTCAGGAAATATCTTGAACCACATATCGACTAAATATGGCTTCAAAATCTCGCCCGTTACAACAAGATATTTCAGCCGGGAACAGGCGCTCCGCTGCCCCTCTAACCGCGGAAGTAGTGCCGCCAGATATGAAGGAACGACTTCGAGGACGGTAACACCATCGGACTTCACGCGCTCCAACAACTTCTTGGGATCAAGAACCAGGTCGTTACCATAAATAGTTGTTTGACCACCCACCAGAATGGCCGCAAACATTTGCCACACCGAAATATCAAAGCAATGCGAGGCGTTCTGCGCTATCACACTACCCGACGTGATTTCGAGATCGTCGATCTTCGCCAGCAGATGATTGAGCATTCCTGCGTGCTCGATCATGACTCCTTTGGGGTTCCCCGTTGAGCCGGAGGTAAAGATGACGTAGGCGAGGTCTTCTGGCCGAACCGGCTGATCGAGATTCAGCCCCGGATAGTTATGCAGATTCGGCTTAATCTTGTTGAGCTCTTCCTGCGTCACTACCAGGCTTGGACGCGCTTGGGCAAGAATGCTTCGGGTACGATCGTTTGGATAATCGGGTTCCACAGGAACATACGCAGCGCCGCATTTCCAGATTGCCAAGATACATTCCACCATTTGGCTCGAACGTTCCATCTGAATAGCTGCCAGATCACCCGCACACAGTCCGTATGCGTCCTGGAAGCAACGTGCCAACTGATTCGCTCGCCGGTTCAGTTCCCCGTAGGTCAGCTTTGCATCCTCATCCATCACCGCCACCGCCTCCGGCGTCTTCTGTACCTGCTCCTCAAACAACTCCTGGATGCACTTCTCTCGCGGATACTCCACCTCCGTGGCGTTCCACTCATACAGCAGCTGCTTCCGCTCCTTCTCCGGCAATACCTCCAGACTGTTTATCGCTCTCCCAGGTGTGCTCTCCAGCGCTTCCACTAACGATTTCAGTGCCGTGTGCATGTACTCGCACACCCGCTTCGGATCAATCGTTGCCACCGTCTGCGCCGTCAGCACAAACCCCTCTCCCAGATCGTCCACCCAAAAACCGAACGGATAGTTCGTCCGTTCCTCACTGTAAAGCGCCTCAATCCCTTCCCACGCACGCCTCCTACTTGCCAATCCCGCCTCCCCTCGCCTAACCCCGCTGTGACGGTAATCCAACAGCGCCGAAAATAACGGCGTCGGCGCCGCTACCCCGCTGCAACGCTGCGCCAGCCCCAGCGATGCGTGTTCATGCCGCAGCAAATCGGTGAGGTGCATGTACACCCGCCGTATGCCAGCCTCCACCCCCTCGTCGCCTATCTGGATCCGTACCGGCAGTGTGTTGATGGACGGACCCATCACCCGGTTGGTGCCCGTGCCACCCTGCATGCGTCCGAACAGAACCGTGCCGAACACCACGTCCTCGCGTCCCGACACCCGTGCCAGCACCTGCGCCCAGGCCAGGTGACACAGACTGGCTGCACTCACCCCCAGCTTGCGCGCGCTCTCCCGAACTCGCCGCGCCACATCCGGGTCGAGTGCGATCCGCGCTTCTTCGATCCCGGTCCCGTCGCCCTGCACATCCAACAGCCCGAACGGCGCCGTCGGCTCCGTCACATCCCCCAATAGCTGACGGAAGAAAGCCTGGTGCTCCTCCGGACTCACCCCCAGCCGCGCCTGCGCCACTAAGTTGCGGAAGGGAACGGGCACCGGCAACTGCTCTGCCCGTCCCAGCAGGTGCGCCTCCATCTCTTCCTGCATCAATTCCAGCGTGACGTGGTCCCCAGCCAGATGATGCAGCAACAGCACCATCAGCCAGCGCTCCTTCTCCTCATCCTCGGCGATATAGACCCGCAGCAACGGCGCCTGGCGTACATCGATCCGGTACTGGCGTGGGTTGAAGCGTGCATACAACTGCCCGGCCACATCCCCGGCCCCCGGGTCCAATTCCACCTCTTCCACCGGCAAGACGGCTTCGCGCCACACCACCTGCACCGGCTGGGACAACCCTTGCCAGATGAAGGCTGTGCGCAAAATGTCATGCCGGTCTACGACCTGTTGCACGGCTGACAGGAACCGATCGAGCAGCCCTCTTTCCGTAAAGGCCATTTCATTGCTAATCACATATGGGTCGCCCTCGCTTGCCATCAGGTGGTGAAATAAGATTCCATCCTGCAATGGCGATAAAGCATAAATATCCTGGATATTGGGAATTCCACCAGGAACACGGTCCACGATTTCATCGATCTCCTCCTGCGTCAGTTCGATTAATGGCAGCATCTCGGGCGTAATAACCGTGCTATCGGATTGAATCGCCGGAGGTGGGATCGAAACTTCACCGATGGCATTCTGACTGGTCAAGCCGCCTGTCTTTAGAATTGCGATCAGATCTTTCTTGTTCTCTTGTAAAGAGCTTCTAAGCTCTTCCGTAATTAAGCCCTTCTCCGCTTTAACGACAAGACTCTCTCCTTCTACTGCCAGCGAGATTCGTGCGTCTTTTAGCCTTTCCAATAGCTCGGCAGTACTCATAAGCGAATCTCCTCCAACTGCTTTGTCTTTAAAGCAATTTCACTGAGGATAGGTGTGGCGAACATGGATCGAATGTCAATTTGAAAATTTAATCGTCGTAGACGATCCACGAACTTCACCACCATCACAGAATGTCCGCCCAGTTCAAAGAAATGGTCGTGCCGGCCGACGCGCTCGATACCGAGGACCTCCTGCCATAGAGCTGCCAAGATCTTTTCCACCTCGCTCTGAGGCTCCTCATAGGTGCGCCTCACGTATGCGTCCCAGTCCGGCACGGGCAGAGCCTTGCGATCCAGCTTGCCGTTCGGTGTCATGGGCACGGTATCCAACTTCACAAAGGCTTTCGGAATCATGTACTCGGGCAAGCGTGATGCAAGATGCGTACGCAGAATTGTCGCCAAGCCCCCCGCAGGCCGAACCGATTCCTGGGATGAATCGGCCCCTCCATCCTCTCGCGCCGCCGGATAGACATACGCAACGAGGCGCTTATCCCCCGGGATGTCTTCCCGGACCACGACTACCGCCTCGCGCACCAGGGCATGTTCCGCCAGCTTGGCCTCGATCTCTCCCAGCTCAATGCGAAAACCGCGAATTTTTACCTGATGATCGTTACGCCCAAGGAATTGGAGACTGTTGTCCGGTAGATGGCGGGCCAGATCGCCCGTCTTATACATGCGGGTGCCAGGAATTGAATTGAAGGGATCGGGCAGAAAGCGCTCAGCCGTCAATTCGGGACGGTTCAGATATCCATCCGTAAGACACTGTCCACCTATGTATAAGTGTCCTTGAGCGCCCCACGGTGTCGGATTCAGGTATTCATCCAATACATAATAACGTGCATTCTGAATTGGCCGGCCGTAAGGAATACTGACCCACCAGGGCTCTACACCCTGCACCGGATAAAAGTTAGACCATACGGTCGCTTCGGTTGCGCCTCCCAAGCCTATCATTTGACACTTGGGAAAGAATCGGCGAATTACACCGAAGAATTCCAACGGGATCCAGTCACCACTAAAAAATGCCAATCGCAGTAATGGTGTTTCCGCACTGCGAGCGGCATCCCCCAGACAGAAAATCAATTGCT
This sequence comes from Candidatus Angelobacter sp., assembly GCA_036522215.1. GTDB lineage: Bacteria > Acidobacteriota > Terriglobia > Terriglobales > Acidobacteriaceae > Angelobacter. Next base: position 6,127 of record DATDGH010000324.1, read on the forward strand.
GAAATACAGCAGGTGCCGAATCCCAGAACGTAACATCCCGTTCAAACAAAATGCGCGCTAACTTTTGTGGATCGGCCAGTTCCTCTCTGGAAGCCACACGTATGCAACCTCCAACCGCGAGCAAGCCGAAAATGTCGTACACCGACAAATCGAAGGACAGCGAACTGGTGAGCAGCACAACATCAGAGGGTCCTATCTGGAATTTTCTGCTCAGCCATTCGATCAGATTTATTACCGGTCGATGCAGGCCCATGACGCCCTTGGGCTTGCCAGTGGAGCCGGATGTGTAGATGACATAAGCGAGATGATCGGACGTGAGTCCCAGGGTTTTCGGGTCCGGGTTCGTGGAAGACATATCCGCCCAGACTGAGCGCGACTCCTGTGTCTGCTTCAGCGTATCAAGATCAAGTACGATTAAACCTTCGAGCGCTTCTCTACCCAGCACCTCACGTCCAACGGCATCGCTAAGCACGATGCCAGGATCCGCATCGGCAAGAATTTGCGCCAGCCTTTCAGAGGGGTAAGCCGGATCAATAGGAACATAGGCCCCGCCGGCTTTGACAATGGCAAGCACGCCAATCACCATGGCCACGCTACGCTCTATGCAAATCGCCACCCGGTCATCAGGTTTTACCCCCAGAACGATCAGGTGGTGAGCAAGGCGATTGGCCTCGACATTCAGATCGTGGTAGCTGATGAATTGATCTTTGCAAACCACCGCCCGGGCTTCAGGGGTCCTACGGACCTGTTCTTCGAACAATTGCTGAACGCATACATTGCCGGCATAACCTGCCTCTGTGGCGTTCCAGGTATCCAGCAGCAGAGTTCTCTCTTCAGGTGGAACCAGATCAATCCCAGCCACTGCCTGGCTGCTGTCAGCTGCCATGGCCTTCAGCATGGTGATGAGATAGCCGATTTGCCGTTGGATGGTCGCCGCATCAAATAAAGCGGTCGAATACTTCATACCGCCGAGAATGCTGCCATTTGTCTCGGATAATCCCAGCCGCAGATCAAACTTGACCATCTCGCCATCTGCCCAAGCAGGTGTCACTGACATGCCCGGCAGTTCGGGCAATTGTTGCTCCCCGCTCCCCCAGACCAACATGACCTGAAACAGCGGTGTGTGATTCAGGCTTCTCGGCGGCTGCACGATTTCCACCACCTGCTCGAAAGGCAGCTCCTGATGGTCCTGGGCAGCAATCGTTGTTTCACGCACCCTTTTCAGAAGTTCCATTACGCTCAGCTGGCCAGCCAAGTTGATGCGCAAAGCCAAGCTGTTTATGAAAAACCCGATCAGTCCTTCCGTCTCCGGACGTCCTCGGTTGGCACTCGGAGTGCCAATAAGCAAATCCTGTTGTCCGGAGAGCCGGGAGAGTACCGCTGCCCAAGCTGCCAGAATGGTCATGAACACGGTGGCACCATACCTGTTGCTCAGATTTCTGAGTTCCTGGGTCAGTTCACGACCAATGCAAATCGGCATATATTCGCTGACGAAACTTTGCAGTGGCGGCCGCGGACGGTCGGTTGGCAGTTCCAGCAGGAGTGGTGCATCGGCCAGGGCCTGGCGCCAGAACTCGGCCAGTTTTTCTTCCCTCTCACCAGTCAGCCATTGTCGCTGCCATGCCGCATAGTCGGGATACTGGATCGTTAATTGCGCCAAAGGATTCGGTTGCCCCCGGCTGAAGGCCCGGTATAGTTCTCCCAACTCGCGGGCAAAAGGCCCTATCGACCAGCCGTCGGAAACAATATGGTGCCGCGTCAGCAGCAAAACATGCTCCTGCTGATCGAGCCGAATCAGACGCCCGCGAATCATTGGTCCTTTGGTTAGATCGAAGAGAACCTTGGCTTCTTCTATTTTGAGCTGATTCAGCCGCTCGGAGGCATCTGCCGCTCCTTGGAGATCATGCTCGACCAAGGGCAGGCCCATCTCAGAGGGAAGAATCTCGACAACGGGCTGGCTGTTAACCACGATGAAGATGCTGCGTAAGGCCTCATGGCGAGCAAAGATCGTATCGAGACTGCGACGCAAGGCGGAGCGATCCAAGTTTCCGCGCATACGCAGCGCTGTAAAGATGTGGTAGCTGGCGCTGACTTCCTCTGACTGGGCCAGAAACCAAAGCGCTTGCTGGGAGAAAGATAACGGCAATCCAGCATCTCGTGGGATTTTCGTTATTGGCGAGCTATCACGGTCCCGCTTTTTGACTCCGCGTGCTCTAGCCAAAGACCGAAGTTTTTCTATATCTAAAATATCCAACTGTTCGAGCGGTGAATGAACGGACTGCATGAATTCGTCCTCTCCAACGACAAGGTTCGCTGAAACTCAT